>NZ_JAKWFH010000004.1:0-209193 GCF_029522185.1 Burkholderia sp. IO2
CTGCCGCGCCCGACGGCCGCCCCCGTCACCCGCTGTCCGCGCGGGTCGCGCGCGCCGCGCTGTTCGCGGCGCTGCTCGTCGTGTGCGCCGCGCTCGCCGCGCCGCCATCGGCCGACGCGCCCGCCGCGCATCCGGTCGTCGTGATTCCCGTCAACGGCGCGATCGGCCCGGCCAGCGCCGATTTCATCGTGCGTTCGCTCGACCGCGCGGCCCGCGAGCACGCGCCACTCGCGATCCTTCAGCTCGACACGCCCGGCGGCCTCGATACGTCGATGCGGCAGATCATCAAGGCCGTCCTCCGCTCGCCGGTGCCGGTCGCCGCCTTCGTCGCGCCGGGCGGCGCGCGGGCGGCGAGCGCGGGCACCTACATCGTCTATGCGAGCCACTTCGCGGCGATGGCGCCCGGCACCAACCTCGGCGCGGCGTCGCCCGTGCAGTTCGGCATCGGCGGCGCGGCGCCGCCAGGCGCGAATCCCGCCGCGCCGCGACCGACCGGTGCATCGGGTGCGTCTGGCGTGTCGGACGCGGCTGCCGTGCTGCCGACCGATACGCAATCGACCGAGATCCGCAAGGCGATCCAGGACGCTTCCGCATACATCCGCGGCCTCGCGCAATTGCGCGGACGCAATGTCGAATGGGCCGAGCGCGCGGTGCGCGAGGCCGTGAGCCTGTCGGCGAACGAAGCGCGCGCGCAGCACGTCGTCGACGTGATCGCGCCGGACCCGGCCGACCTCGCGCGCCAGCTCGACGGCCGCACGGTGACGACGACTGCCGGCACGCTGCATCTCGCGACCGCGCACGCGCCGCTCGTCGTGCTCGCGCCCGACTGGCGCAGCCGGTTCCTCGCGATCATCGCCGATCCGAACGTCGCGCTGATCCTGCTGACGATCGGCATCTACGGCCTCTTCTTCGAATTCGCGAACCCCGGTTTCGTGCTGCCGGGCGTCGCCGGCACGATCTGCCTGCTGGTCGGACTGTTCGCGATGCAGTTGCTGCCGATCAGCTATGCGGGCCTCGGCCTCGTGCTGCTCGGGCTCGGCTGCCTCGTCGCGGAGGCGTTCCTGCCGACCTTCGGCGTGCTCGGGTTCGGCGGGATCGTCGCGTTCACGATCGGCGCGCTGATGCTGATCGACACCGACGTGCCCGGCTACGGGATTCCGTGGCCCGTGATCGCGAGCCTGGCGCTCGGCGGCGCGCTGCTCGTCGCGGGCGTGTCGAGCGTCGCGCTGCGCGCGCGGCGCCGCCCGGTCGTGACGGGCGCCGAGGCGATGCTCGGCAGCATCGGCGAAGTGCTCGACGACGGCCTGCAGCCGGACCAGCCGCATGGCGCGACCGACGCCGCGCCGTCGGCCGCCGGCTGGGCGCGCGTGCACGGCGAGCGTTGGCGCGTGGCGAGCAGCACGCCGCTGGCCGCCGGCTGCCGCGTGCGCGTCACCGGCCGCCACGGGCTGACGCTGACGGTCGCGCCGCTCTACGACGTGCCCGCCCCCGCCCATCCCCAGGGAGAACCTTCATGATCGGTTACACGTTCGGCTTCAGCAGCGTCCTGGTCGTCTTCGTCGTGGTCCTCGTCGCATCGTCGATCCGCATCTTTCGCGAGTACGAGCGCGGTGTCGTGTTCATGCTCGGCCGGTTCTGGAAAGTGAAGGGGCCGGGGCTCGTGCTGATCATCCCGATCGTCCAGCAGGTCGTGCGGATCGACCTGCGCACCGTCGTGTTCGACGTGCCGGCGCAGGACGTGATCACGCGCGACAACGTGTCGGTGAAGGTCAATGCGGTCGTGTATTTCCGCGTCGTCGATCCGGAGAAGGCCGTGATCCAGGTCGCGCGCTTCTTCGAGGCGACCAGCCAGCTCGCGCAGACGACGCTGCGCGCGGTGCTCGGCAAGCACGAACTCGACGCGCTGCTCGCCGAGCGCGAGCAATTGAACGCAGACATCCAGAAGACGCTCGATGCGCAGACCGATGCGTGGGGGATCAAGGTGTCGACGGTCGAGATCAAGCACGTCGACCTGAACGAGACGATGATCCGCGCGATCGCGCGGCAGGCCGAAGCCGAACGCGAACGGCGCGCGAAGGTGATTCATGCGGAAGGCGAGCTTCAGGCGTCGGAGAAGCTGCTGCAGGCCGCGCAGCGGCTCGCGCTGCAGCCGCAGGCGATGCAGTTGCGCTACCTGCAGACGCTGACGACGATCGCGGCGGACAAGAATTCGACGATCGTGTTTCCGTTGCCGGTCGATCTGCTGGGGGCGTTGCTGGATCGGCTGGGCCCGCCGCGCGAGCGTTGAGACGCGCATGCGCCGGCCGCACGACGCCGCGGGCCGATGCCGATGGGCGCGGGAGCCGCGGCGGCCAGCGCCCGGCGGCCCAGCGGCCCGCCCGCGTCAGGCCAGCAGCTTGCGCTCGGCCTTGCCGTACTTGATCGACTTCTCGTCCGGGATCATCAGGCCCGTGTGCTCGTCGCGGCCCTGAAGCAGGAAGCGCGCGTCCGGGTTGCCGATCTGCTCTGCCGCGAGCTTGCTGTCCGCGCCGATCTCGCCCTTCTTCATCCGGTTGACGATCACGCCGGCCGCGGTGTCCTTGAAATCGCGCAGCATCCACGCGTCGCCATCGCTGTCGCCGAACACCAGCAGCGGACCGTAGCCCTTCTTCGACGCGAGCACGTTGCGGATGCCCACCGTCTTGCCGGGCCCCCAGTTGAAATGCCAGCCGGCCGGATAGGTGCTCGTGTACTTGCCGTCCTGCATATCGAGACGCAAGCCGATCACGTTCTCGGGCGGCACGCCATAGCCATAGTTCGGATTGCCGGCGAACACGCGCACGACGTCGTCGAGCGACGCGGTGCTCACGTACACGTCGATGCCGTTCGCCCGCAGCGTGTGCATCACCGCGCGGATTTCCTCGTGAATGCGGATGCCGTGGAAATGCGTATCGGCCACCACGCCGGCCTTGCCCGGCAGCGTCTTCGGGCTTTCGTAGCGGACCTTGCGCAGCGCGTCGCCGATCCCGTAGTTGTTCGACGCTTGCGCCATCGCCTGCAGCTCGGCGGTCGTCATGTTCTGGTAGAAGTAGATGATCCACTTGTAGCCGACTTCGAGCGGATGCGTGTCGCAGATCGCGTCGTACATGAAGTACAGCTTCGCGCGGAAATCCTTGAACTGATCGGTCTCGCGAATCTCGTCGAGGCTCTTGTCGCCGCCGAGGCCCTGGTAGTTCGCATGGAGCCAGCGGTAGTCGGATTCGACGTCGGCCGCGAGGTCCTCCATCGTCACCGGCTTGCCGTCGACGGTCGTGTAGTCCTTCATGAACGCGCCCTTCGGCACGTCCTTCCACATCACGGCAACGAATTCGTCCGGCGTCAGCTTGTACTGCAGATGGTTGATCTGGTACATCAGCAACGCCTCTTCGCAGTCGTTCATGATGCACGTGTTGTCCCAGTCGAACACCGCGTACGGGCGGCGCTTTCCGTCGTAGCGGGCGCTCGCGACGCCATGCTGGTCGAGCACCGCCTGCAGGCGCGCGGCGTTGAACGGCGACCAGCGGCCGGGGTCCAGCGCGTCCGGCGCGGTGGCGCTCTTCGCGCCGGCGAGGCCGGCCTTGAGCATCAGCGGCGTCGCAGCGGTCGCCGCGGCAAGGGTGTTCATGAACTGGCGGCGTTGCATGGTCTCTCCGTTGATATGCCGAATCGGCCTCGGTCGCGGCCCCGCGCGACGCGCGACACACCGGCCTCGCGAAGCCGCAAAGGCTTCGAATCGGGGCGGATGATGTGACGAAATTATTTCGGCAATTTGACAGCGTCCCGCCGCGACACGACGGCGAGTTGATCCGGCGCGACATGCCGGACCGTGCGGAAGCCTTGCATGGGGTGCCCCGACCGGTTTCCCCGTTCGGCAAGCATGAACAAGCAACGGCCATCCGGCCCCGCTCGCCGGAAATCTAGAGCTTCCCCTCCATTTCGGCCTTTCATTAGGAGAAGCCCTCATCTCCGGGGGGCTGGCGCGCGACGTCGAACCGGCTATGATCATTACATTATTCAATGACACATTAAATGCTGACTGAATAAACCGTGCGGCGATGGACGCCGGCGGATGCATTCCGGATCAGCACCCCAGCCTTGCCCAGGACCCGCGTTGCGCCGAGACGCAAACGCGGGCCGACACATGGAGACGCATCATGGCCGACCACCATCCGCTGCCGGAAGTCCACCTCGACGAGCTGCCGCAATTCCGCGCGGTCCAGCAACTGGCGTACCGCTGCGTCGAAACCGTCGGCGCGATGCTCTACCCCGGCATCACCGAGAAGGAAGCCGCGCGCCTCCTGACCGAATGGCTGCAGGACAACGGCGTGCACGACTGGCTGCACAAGCCGTTCGCGTGGTTCGGCGACCGCACCGCGTTCGAAGGCTTCTCGGGCCTCAAGCACATGGGCGGCTTCAATCTCGCGTTCTTTCCGAGCAACCGGCAACTCGAAACCGACATGCCGGTGATCCTCGACGTCGCACCGGTGCTCGACGGCATCGTCGCCGACGTCGGCTACGCGCACTGCCTGGGCCACAACCCGATCCTCGAGCAGTTGCAGGACGACCTGATGGACCATCGCGACATGATCGTGCGGCTCGTGAAGGAGCGCCGGTCGATGGCGGAAGTCGCGCAGGAAGTCGACGCGCTGTGCCGCCGCCAGGGCGTCGAGCCGCGCCACAAGGCCTATCCGTTCAAGGTGCTCGCGCATCGCGTCGCGAAGATCCACAAGCTGTCGAAGCCGCGCTTCGTCGCGCGCTTCGGGCTGAACGCGACGCGCAACCTGCTGCTCGACCAGGGCCGCGCGGCGAAGCAGCAAGGCTGGTCGCCGCTGTGGTCGATCGACCGCCGCTCCGAGCATGCGCCCGTGCCGGGCCTGTGGGCCGTCGAGCCGCATCTCGGCTTCGCCGGCGTCGGCGCGAAATTCGAGGAACTGCTGGTGATCACCGACGACGACGCGTACTGGCTCGACGAGGACCTGCCGCACGTGCGCCGCTGGCAGCGCCGCCAGGCCGGACGCGCGCAGGCGGCGTCGACCGTGCCGGCCGCCGCCTGACGCGCCCCTTCCTCACGACTCCCTGAACGACGGACTCACGATGCAGCCTCTTTCCGACGAAGCGCCGCTGGCCCTGTTCGAATCGGTTCACAACGAAACGGCGGTCGCCTCCGGCGACCTGACGCTCGCGGTCCGGACCTGGGGCGACCCGGCCCGCTCGCCGGTCGTGCTGGTGCACGGTTATCCCGACGACAGCAGCGTCTGGCAGCACGTCGCGCCGCTGCTCGCGCGCCGCCACTACGTGATCGCGTACGACGTGCGCGGCGCGGGCCTGTCCGGCGTGCCGACGCGCACGGCCGACTACCATCTCGCGAAGCTGACCGACGATTTCGTCGCGGTGATCGATGCGCTCTGCCCCGGCCGCGCCGTGCACCTCGTCGCACACGACTGGGGCTCGATCCAGGGCTGGGAATTCGTCACCGATCCGCGCCTGGCCGGTCGCATCGCGTCGTACACGTCGTGCTCGGGGCCGTGCCTCGACCACGTCGGCTTCTGGCTGCGCGAACGCGTGCTGCGGCCGACGCCCGCGTCGCTCGCCAAGCTCGGCGGCCAGCTCATGCGCTCGTGGTACGTGTACCTGTTCCACCTGCCGTTCCTCCCCGAACTCGGCTGGCGGCTGTGGCTCGGCCGCGCGTGGCCGGGCCTGCTGCGCCGGCTCGAGAAAACGCCCGCCGCGCCGCGCCCGACGCAGGCCGACGACGGCGCGCGCGGCGTGCGCCTGTATCGCGCGAACTTCATCCGCTGCCTGTTCGCGCCGCGCGAACGCTACGCGCACGCACCGGTGCAGACGATCGTGCCGCTCGGCGACAAGTACGTGAGCCCCGCGCTGTCCGAAAACCTGTCGCGCTGGGTGCCGCAGTACTACCGCCGCGAAGTCGCGGCCGGTCACTGGCTGCCGCTCGCCGATCCCGCGCGCTTCGCGGATCTCGCCGGGCAATTGATCGACGCAGTCGAATCCGGCAACGAACCGCCCGCGCTCGCGAACGCGCGCCGCCGCGCCACCAGCGGGCGCTTCAGCGGCAAGGTCGCGGTCGTCACCGGCGCGGGCAGCGGCATCGGCCGCTGCGCGGCGCTGGCCTTCGCACGCGAAGGCGCGACGGTCGTCGCATGCGACATCGATCTCGCGAGCGCCGAGCGCACCGCGCTGCTGATCGGGCTGACCGACGCGCAGGCCCACGCGAAACGCGTCGACGTCGGGTCCGCCGACGAGATGGAAGCGCTCGCGGCCTGGGTCGGCAGCGAACTCGGCGGCGCGGACGTCGTGATCAACAACGCGGGCATCGGCATGGCCGGCGGCATCCTCGACACGAGCGCGCGGCACTGGGAGCGGATCCTGCACGTGAACCTGTGGGGCGTGATCCACGGCTCGCGGCTGTTCGCGCAGCAGATGGCCGCGCGCGGCACCGGCGGGCATATCGTCAATACCGCGTCGGCAGCCGCATTCGGCCCGTCGCGGGACCTGCCCGCCTATGCGACGACCAAGGCCGCGGTGCTGATGCTCAGCGAATGCATGCGCGCGGAACTCGCGGAGAAAGGCATCGGCGTGACGGCCGTGTACCCCGGTTTCGCGGAGACGGGAATCATGGCGTCGACGCACTATGCGGGCGCCAACGCACAGGACGAAGCGCGGCTGCGCACGCGCGCGACGAAGCTGTACCAGATGCGCGGCCTGAAACCGGAAACCGTCGCGCAGGCGATGGTCGACGGCGTGCTGCGCAACCGCCCCGTCGTCGCGGTCGGCGGCGAAGCGCACGCGCTGCGCTTCGTCGGCCGCTTCATGCCGTGGCTCGGCCGGATGATCGCCCGCGTCAGCATGGCATCGCATTGACGGCGCACGACGCCGCACAGGGAGACAACATGACCGATACCGCCGACTATCACAAGATCAAGGCCCGGCACGTGAAGTTCGACTTCAGCGACACGCCGGTCACCTGGGTGCCGAACGATCCGGGCAGCACGCACATCATCAACACGCTGAACCTGCTGTTCCCGGAAGGCGAGCTGTGGTTCTGCCGCGTGTACAACAAGGCGCTGCCGCTGATCACCGATGCACGCCTGCGCGACGAAGCCGAAGGCTTCCTGCGGCAGGAAGCCGTGCATTCGCGCTCGCACGGCGGCGTGCTGAAGCACTACTACGACCGCCACGGCATCGACACGAAGCCGTTTACGCAGAAGCTCAACCGTTTGTTCACGCGCGTGCTGGGCGAAGCCCCGTTCGGGCTGAAGATCGGCCATACGCGCTTCTGGCTGCGGCAGCAACTGGCCGTGATCGCGTCGCTCGAGCATTTCTTCGGCTATCTCGGCAACTGGGTGCTCAACGCGCACGGACTCGACGAAGGCCGCGCCGACCCGACGATGGTCGACCTGCTGCGCTGGCACGGCGCCGAGGAAGTCGAGCACCGCACCGTCGCGTTCGACATCTACCGGCATATGGGCGGCACCTATCCGGAGCGGTGCGTGCACATGGCGTTCGTGATCCTGCTGCTGCTCTACTACATCACGACCGGCGCGAAATTCATGTACCGGCGCGATCCGGACGCCGGCCGCTACCCGGGCTTCGTGCTCGCGTGGTGGCAGGGTTCGCGGCGCGGGCACCTGCCGTCGTTCTGGAAGGTGATCGGCGCGGCGCTGCGCTATTTCAAGCCGGGCTATACGCCGCATCACGAAGGCTCGACCGAGCAGGCGCTCGCGTACCTCGCCCGCTCGCCGGCCGCGCAGGCGGCCGCGCACGGCGGCAACTGGGGCACGACGAAAGGCGCGTGACCGGGTTTTCGGCCGGCCCGGCAGGCGGCGCCCGCCGAAATGCGTACAATCGCGGCTTCATTTCCCGGAGGTGCCGCGATGGCCATGAAGAAAACCGATCTCGAAAAGAACAAGGCGCTCAAACTGACGCACGCGATGAAGCAGTCGAGCTCCGCGCGTTTCGGCAAGGGCGCCGACGAAGCGGCCAAGCTGGACCGCCGCGCGCAGCGCAAGCTCGACCAGGAACAGGGCCTCGTGCCGTTCGCGTGCAAGCTCAACGCCGCGCTCGTCGAACAGCTGAAGGCACGCGCGGCCACGCACCCGGAAGGGATGACGGGCCTGCTGTCGGAACTGCTCGTGAACGGCCTCGCGCAACGCGACGCGTAATCGCCACGTTTCTCGAAATTGCCGTTGACACGGCAGCGCGGCCACGACACACTCGTTCGCATGCCTATGCTCAAGCCCGTCGCCATCGCGCATGAAAACCGAGTGAACGCCCATACGCGGCGGTCACCGGAGGCGCTTGTGCGTTAGCATCGAGATTCAGTCACGCATGTCACGAGGCCTCGCCGGAAACGGATGAGGCCTTTTGTTTGGGTGCGCGTCATCCCGCCCGGCTCAACGGATGGAGATGACGATGGACCACGCAAGCCGGCTGGTTGTCTGCCCCGATCGGTGCCGCACCGATACGATCGCATTGCCGAGCGTCGAGCTGCATTTCATGGTCGCGCCCGGCAAGACGCTGACGTGGCGCGCGCAGCACGACGCCGAGATTCGCGTACACGACGCAACGCTGTGAATCACGCGGCTCGGCAGCATCGACGATTACCGGCTGCGCACCGGCGACGTGCTGCGCGTACGGCGCGGTGACCGCATCTGGATCGGCACCGGCGACGCCCAGCCCGCCGAAGCGTCGATCGCGACCGCGTACGTGATGCGGCGCGATACGTCGCTGGGGCGGGCGATCGCACGGATGCGCGACATGCTGGGCAGACGAGGTCGAAGAACGCGCGAGTGACGCATCCTGTATCGCCCGCGCATATCCCGAAAATAGTCGTTGACAACGCCGCACGCCGACAACAAAATCGTTCGCATGCCTACGTTCAAGCTCATCGCCATCACGATGCATTGCCCGGTGAACATTCGAAAGAATGGATCACGGGAGGCGCTTGTGCGTTAGCAATCGGGCAGTACCGCATGTCACACAAGGCCTCGCCGGAAACGGATGAGGCCTTTTTGTTCTGGTGCACGTCATCCGTCCGGCTCACTGAATGGAGAAGACGATGGACCAGGCAAGCCCGCTGTTTGAACGCCGCGATCGGCGCCACGCCGGCACGATCGCATTACCGACCGTCGTGATCCGTTTCGCGGTCGCGCCACGCACGACGATGACCTGGCGCGCGCCGCAGGATGCGGAGATCCGCGCGCACGGCGCGGCGCTGTGGATCACGCGGCCGCCAAGCGTCGACGATCACTGGGTGCGGCCCGGCGAGGTGCTGCGCATCGCGCGCGGCGAGCGCATCTGGCTCGGCACCGATGCCGACCGGTCGGCCGAAGCGACGATCACGACCGCGTACGTGCGGCGCGGCGAGCGCGTCAAGCGCATGCTCGCGCAAGTGCAACGTTTGCTCGTCGGGATAGGGAGAAGGAGCGGATGAGCGACGTGCCGTGTCGCACGCGTCACGCGCGCGACACGCGGAGCGGCCGCGACCGGAAACAGACGCACCCGCGGCGCAACACGCCGCAGGTGCGCATCGAAGGACGCGGCACGCCGGTGCGTGCCGCGAGCGATCGCGCGCCGTGCGCAGCGACGGGATGCAGCAAAGGCATCAGGTGCTGGCGGCGAGACGCGGGCCCGTGCTTCGTGGAGTGGAATCGAGGTCGGGACGTTGCGCGGCCTGCGAGGTCACCCACGGATCGATGCCCTGCTTCTGCACCTCTTCGAGGAATGACACACGTGTGCGCCAGTAATCCGCCTGTAATTTCGCATCGATGACGCGCTGTTCGGCTGCGAACAGTTCCATGCGCGCCGTCACGAGCATCGACGCAGCGGTTTTTTCCGGCGTGGGGGCGTGTCGCATCGCCCAGCGGCTGATCCAGTTCAACATGCTGACCTCCGTGATTACGGACGAACCCGCATCGGGCAATCGCAACCGGCCGTGCCTGCCCAAACGCGCAACGGCCTTGACCGCCATTCATCGCCTGGCCTGCACGGACTGCGACTCCCCCGCGTCGGCAATGACCGGCCGGCGTGTGCATGCGCGGTGTATCTATCCTAGAAAGACTTGCCGGTTTACGCGATGGGGTCTTGCAATCTTTTACACAGAAACCACAGTCGCCCCCGCATCGCGAAATGACGGTTGCGCACGGGACGGCTTCGGCGCACGATAGCCCGATACCTGCAACTGCCTGGACTGACGAATGGCCGCCGCACGCCGCGGCCGCGCATCCGCATCGGCCGCGCACGCGCGTTCGCGCGCACCGCCGCCTGCACCGCGTTCGTGCAGCATGCGGGCGCTCCGTTTCAGTCGCATGTCATCGCGCACCGGCCGCGTGCGATGCCGCCGGCGTGCCGTTGCGCACGCATCGGCCCGTCTCGCCCGCCTGCCCCGCGCCGCTTCCCGTCGCTTCCCGTCGTTTCCACCGCTCCCGCCGTTTCAGCCATTTCTGCCGGCCCGCGCCGCGCGAACCGGTAAAATGCGCGCCTTCGTCGCGCGGGCGGGCTGCCAGACCGTTCGCGCGCAGGCAACCGATCGTGCCCCCAACTATATCGTCCGAGCTATCCACGCTATTACAATCCGCCGATAGCCGGACAATAGTGGCTGGTTACAGTTAGCCGGCCGCGCGCTGCCTTTACAACAATTCGGCACAACAATCAACACGACAACCCGACCGGAGAAACGCCTTCATGGAATCCATCAAGCGGTATTTCGGCTTCGCTGAAGCCGGCACCGACTTCCGCACCGAAATACTCGCGGGCGTCACCACGTTCCTGACGATGGCCTACATCATCTTCGTCAACCCCGCGATTCTCGGCGACGCCGGCATGCCGAAGGAATCCGTGTTCGTCGCGACCTGCCTCGTCGCGGCGTTGGCGTCGATCATCATGGGGCTGTACGCGAACTACCCGATCGCCTGCGCGCCCGGCATGGGCCTGAACGCGTATTTCGCGTACACGGTCGTCAAGGGGATGGGTTTCACGTGGCAGGCGGCGCTCGGCGCGGTGTTCATCTCCGGCTGCCTGTTCCTGCTCGTCACGCTGTTCCGCGTGCGCGAGGCAATCGTCAACGGCATTCCGAAATCGCTGCGGATTTCCATCACCGCCGGCATCGGCCTGTTCCTCGGCATCATCTCGCTGAAGACGTCGGGCGTGATCGTCGGCAACCCGGCCACGCTCGTCACGCTCGGCGACCTGCACAAGCACGAGACGATCCTCGCGATCGTCGGCTTCTTCACGATCGTCACGCTCGACCACCTGCGCGTGCGCGGCGCGATCCTGATCGGCATCATCGGCGTGACGATCCTGTCGTTCTTCTTCGCCGGCAACCAGTTCCACGGCGTGTTCTCCGCGCCACCGTCGATCGACGCGACGCTGTTCAAGCTCGACATCGGCGCCGCGCTGTCGACCGGCATCATCAACGTGATCCTCGTGTTCTTCCTCGTCGAGCTGTTCGACGCGACGGGCACGCTGATGGGCGTCGCGAATCGCGCGGGCCTGCTCGTCGAAGGCAAGATGAACCGCCTGAACAAGGCGCTGCTCGCCGACAGCACGGCGATCGTCGCGGGCTCGGTGCTCGGCACGTCGTCGACCACCGCGTACATCGAAAGCGCGTCGGGCGTGCAGGCCGGCGGCCGCACCGGCGTGACGGCGATCACCGTCGCGGTGCTGTTCCTCGCGTGCCTGTTCATCGCGCCGCTCGCCGGCGTCGTGCCGGCCTACGCAACGGCGCCCGCGCTGCTGTACGTGTCGTGCCTGATGCTGCGCGAGATGGTCGAGGTGCCGTGGGACGACGCGACGGAAGCCGTGCCGGCCGCGCTGACCGCGCTGCTGATGCCGTTCACGTATTCGATCGCGAACGGCGTCGCGTTCGGCTTCATCGCGTACGGCGGCCTCAAGCTGCTGACGGGCCAGGGCCGCACGGTCAAGCCGATCGTCTGGATCATCGCGGCCGTGTTCCTGTTCCGCTTCTTCTATCTCGGCAGCGAGTAAGCGAAGCGCATCGCCGCGCCGCACGATGCAACGAAAAAACGCCACCTTCGGGTGGCGTTTTCGTTTTCGCACGATTCATCCGCGATCCTGACGAATCGACGCACACGCCCCTATCGATGCTCGTTCATCCCGCCCGGCGCGCATACGAAAATGCCGCCCGGCCCCACCGAACGGCATTGCGTGAAAGGCAACGTCTTCGTGCGCCGCGCTCGGTCGCGCGCGCCGCCGGACGAGCGTCGTGTCGTCAGCGCCAGTTGGCCTCGTAGAAGCGCACGTAGCCGCTGCGCAGCGTCACGCATTGCGCGCGCGTTTCCGACAGCAGGCGCCGCGCGGCCGCCTCGATGCGCTCGCGGTGCTGGTCGAATGCGCCGACCATGTCCTCGAAGCGCGGCGACGCCGCACCGAAGTGGTCTTCCAGCGCCTCGGCGGTGATCTGACATTGGACGCGCTCGCCATTGACCAGTGCCGTGAACGCCAGCATCAGGTCACGCCCCGAATACTCCGGCTTCTCGTTCGTGAAATGGATCTGCATGGAGCCGCCTCGACCGGTAGAAAACGAATGACCGCGTCCGTCGTCCGCTACCGGCCGGACGAAATGTACGCGGGCTCGCCGGCGGAGGCCCCGGCCGCGGAGTGTGGCGCGGTCGATGCATGCCGGTTGAATTCCACTTTAGACGGTTTCGCGCGGGACACAAAAATTTCGGTGTGCGTCGTTCCGACGCGCATTTCGTCTGATCTGCGCGGCATCCGGCACCGTTTCAGCAACGGACGTCAGTGCGGATCGGTCGGCCAGATGTTGAGCGCGATCGCGGCGGTCGTGACGCCCACCGCAATCGCGGCCGCCCCGTATCTCACCGCATCGGTCAGATCGAACAGCAATCCGTGGATCGCCACGGCAATGCCGCCCAGCATGATGAAAGTGGCGATGGCCGCCAGCACGACTCTCAGTTCCGCCCGAACCATGATGCGTCTCCCGAACGGATGCATGTCGCGTCGCATGCATGTTGCACTGCGGAACACGGCGCGTGCGTGTTCCATTTCCATCATTGCAGGCGGGCGCTTAAAAGCAAGGGGATTTTGTTCGCGGTCGCGCATCGCACGTGGCGCTTGTATGATGATGCGTACCCGGACGGTCGGCCGTCGCGCCGAATGGTGCACCGCGAGCGGAGCCGCACTCCGCCGCCGATTCCGATTCGGTCGGCCCCGGCGGCCCCGGGAACAGGAGACACATCATGCCGCAACCCTTCGTGCTGCCCGCCACCGCGGGGCGTACCGACCTGCTCGCGCAGGCGCATGCGCGTTCGACCGCGGTCGGCCTGCGCGCGCACGAACGCCCCGATTTCTCGCCGCTGTCGCGCGTCGCGCTGCGCGAACTGCTCGACACGAACCACACGCTGTTCTCGCACGCCCGCCCGGTGATGGAGGACCTCCACGCGCAGATCGCCGAGACGCAAAGCCTCGTGCTGCTGACCGATGCCGACGGCGTGATCCTGCACAGCATCGGCGACGCGGACTTCATCGAGAAAGCGAACCGCGTCGCGTTGTGCAACGGCGTGTCGTGGGCCGAAGGCGCGCGCGGCACCAACGCGATCGGCACCGCGCTCGCGTCGGGCCAGGCCGTGGTCGTGCACGGCTCCGAACATTTCCTGCGCGCGAACCACATCCTCACCTGCGCATGCGCGCCGATCGTCGATCCGTTCGGCCGCACGCTCGGCACGCTCGACGTGAGCGGCGACCCGCGCGGCTCCAGCCCGCATACGCTCGCGCTGGTGCGAATGTCCGCGCAACTGATCGAGAACCACCTGTTCGCGAACCAGTGCGGCGAAGCGCTGCGGCTGCGCTTTCACGCGCACGAGGATTGCGTCGATTCGCTGTTCGCCGGGCTCGTCGCCTTCGGCCCCGACGGCGGGCTGATCGCCGCGAACCGCAGCGCCCAGTTCCAGCTCGGCGCGTCGTTCGACGCACTGCAGCATCAGGCGAGCGACGCGTTGTTCGGCATGCGCTTCGCCCAGCTCGCGCAGCAGGCCGCGCGCGCGCCGAGCGCCACGTTCCGCCTCACGCTGTCGACCGGCGTGCGCGTGCTCGCCCGCTGCGAATTCCCGGAAGCGCAAAAAACGACCGTCGCCGTCACGCCGCCGGCGCCGGCCGCGCGCGCGCGAGCACCGGACCCGGACGCGATCACGTTCGCGACGCTCGACACCGGCGACGCGCGCATGGCCGCCGTACTCGAACGCGTCGCGAAGATCCGCGGGCGCGACCTGCCGCTGCTGATCCTCGGCCAGACGGGCACCGGCAAGGAATGGCTCGCCCGCGCGCTGCACCAGGCGTCGCCGCGCGCGGACGGCCCGTTCGTCGCGGTCAATTGCGCGGCGCTGCCCGATTCGCTGATCGAGGCCGAGCTGTTCGGCTACGAAGACGGCGCGTTCACGGGCGCACGCAAGCGCGGCAGCCCCGGCAAGATCGCGCAGGCCGACGGCGGCACGCTGTTTCTCGATGAAATCGGCGACATGCCGCTCGCGCAGCAGGTGCGGCTGATGCGCGTGCTGCAGGAGCGCGCGGTGATGCCGCTCGGCGGCGCACGCGCGGTGCCGGTCGACGTGCGGGTGGTCTGCGCGACTCACCGCGACCTGCGCGCGATGATCGCGGAAGGCACGTTCCGCGAGGATCTGTTCTACCGGATCAACGGGCTCGCGGTCACGCTGCCGGCGCTTGCCGCCCGCACCGACCTCCCGGCGCTCGTCGAGCGCATCCTCGCGCGGCTCGCGCGCAGCGAGCCGATGCCGCGCCGTCTCGCGGCCGACGTGCTCGATGCATTCGCGCGCCACCGCTGGCCCGGCAACCTGCGGCAGATGACCAACGTGCTGCGCACGGCCGGCATGCTCGCCGAAGACGAAGCCGAAATCACGCTCGCGCATTTGCCCGACGATTTCTGGCTCGACTGCGACGATGCGCCGGCTGGGCCAGCGGCGGCCACCCCGGCCGCATCGGCCCCGTCGGCCGGCAAGCACGAAGGCACGACGCTGCAAAGCCACCAGGCCGCGATGATCGACGCGGTGCTCGCGCGGCACGGCGGCAACGTGTCGGCGGCCGCGCGCGAACTCGGCCTCGCCCGCAATACCGTGTACCGGTATCTGCGGCGGCACTGATGCACACGGCCGGCGGCCGTCGGCCGCCGGCGCGTTCGGGTATGCTTGGCGCGTTGCCGCCGAACCGCCGCCCGCTTCAGTCATGACCGATCCAGAACACCCGCCCGTCGTGCGCATCGAGCCGCTCGGCGCCACCTTCGACGCGCCCGATGCGCTGACCGTGCTCGAAGCCGCCGCATTCGCGCGCGTATCGCTGCCGCGCTCGTGCCGCAACGGCACGTGCCGAAGCTGCCTTTGCCGGATCGTCAGCGGCAGCGTACGCTACACGATCGAATGGCCGGGGCTCTCCCGCGAGGAAAAGGCCGACGGCTATACGCTGCCGTGCGTGGCCGTCGCGACGTCGGACCTCGTGCTCGACGTGCCCGACGCGGTCATGCTCGACTAGACGCGGCGCGCGACCGCGCGCGTCGTCCTGCAACGCTCGATCCTGCATGGAGAACGTGATGGTCCAGCCAACCGATCGCATCGAAAAACAGACGCTGCTCGCCGCATCGCCCGACCGCGTCTGGGCAGCCGTGAGCAATTCCGGCGAATTCGGCCAGTGGTTCGGCGTGTCGTTCGACGGCCCGTTCGAGGCCGGCCAGTCGCTGTTCGGCCGCATCACCCCCACCCGCGTCGACGACGACGTCGCCAAGGCGCAGGAGCCCTATGCGGGCACTGTGTTCGAAATCGTCGTCGATCGTATCGAACCCAAGCAACTGTTCTCGTTTCGCTGGCATCCGTTCGCGATCGATCCGAATGTCGATTACGCGCCCGAGCCGATGACGCTCGTCACGTTCACGCTCGCGGCGCAGGCGGGCGGCACGCTGCTCACCGTCACCGAAACGGGCTTCGACCAGTTGATCGAAGCGCGTCGCGCGACCGCGCGCGACATGAACGACCAGGGCTGGGCCGCGCAGATGACGCTGATCGCAAAGTATCTGGCGCTGCACGCGTAGCGCGCCGCTACGCCGCACGTCCGCGCCGACCGGCGCATCGACGTGCATGGCATAATCGGCGGCATCGTCGTCCACCCGCCGCCGCGCATCGCATGCTGAGTCGTCGTCTCCGGAAGATCGGCAGTCTGATCGGGATGCTCGCCATCCTGATGACGGCGCTCGCGCCGACGATCTCGCAGGCGCTGACCACGCAAGGGCGCGTCGACGCGCTGCTGGCCGGCTACTGTTCGTCCGCGCCGGCCGCCGGCACGCCGTCCGCCGATGCGGCGACGAAAAGCCTGCAGGCCCATCTCCAGGCATGCGGCTACTGCAGCCTGCTTGCCCATACCCCCGCGCTGCCCGCGCCCGAACTGACGTTCGCGGCTCACGTGCACGCAATCGAGCATCGCGCGGCCACCCGCTTCGAAAGCCTGCGCCGCGCGCTGCCGCTCACGTCCGCGCAACCGCGCGCCCCTCCGTTCACGTCCTGATCCGTCGTCATTGCGCGTGATGCCGTCGTGCATCGCGCCGTCCGCGCACGCCGCCGGCGTGCGCGACGTGTCACGTTTCGAAGGACGATCATGTCTCATCCTGCTGCGCACGGCGTCGTGCCGGGCATGTGGTTGGCCGCCGCCGGTTCGGATTGCCGCGCCCGCATTCGCCCGCATGCGAATGCCTGGCCGCGCAGGTCCGCGCCGACCGGCGTCGGCATCGATGCCGCTCCGCGCAGCCGTCCGTCGAATCCGTTTTTTCATCCGATTCGTCATTCGCTCATCCAGCCATGAAAACCACCCTTTTCGTTCGCGGCGCACTCGCCGCACTCGGCTTCGTCGTCATCCAGGCCGCCCACGCGCATGCGCTCCCGAAAACGCAGGACCCGGCTCCCGACGCCACGCTGTCCACCGCGCCGCACGCGGTGACGATCGATTTCGGCGAGGCGCTCGAGCCGGCGTTCAGCTCGATCGCCGTGACCGACAGCCAAGGGCAATCGGTCGTCGACGGGAAATCGGCCGTCGACGCCGGCAACCGGAAGCGAATGCACGTCCCACTCGCGAACCTGAAGCCCGGCACCTACACGGTCGCGTGGATCGCGGTGGCCAGCGACGGCCATCGCACGCACGGCCGCTACACGTTCACGCTGAAGTAACGCATGGCACGCACGCGGTGCGCATCGGCGCTTCGTGCCGAGCGCATTCGCATCGATGCCCGCGGCATCGCACCCAATAAGGAGAACACATGATGAAACGCCCGATTCCGACCGGCCTGCTCATGGCACTGACGCTGCACGCCACCGCCACGTTCGCCGCGCCGGCCATCCAGGCCGATGCGTGCTGGATCCGCACGATGCCGGCGACGGTGCCGTCGTCCGGCTACTTCACGCTGAAGAACCACGGCGACGCGCCCGCGACGCTGACCGGTATCGACACGCCCGCCTACGGGATGGCGATGGTGCATGAAACGCAGACGAGCGGCAGCACCGCGAAGATGGTGCACGTCGATTCGGTCGTCGTGCCGGCGCACGGCGCGGTGACGTTCAAGCCGAAAAGCTATCACGTGATGCTGGAGGAGCCGCGCCAGGCCGTCGCGCCCGGCGCGAAGGTGCCGTTCCGGCTGCACTTCGCGGACGGCTCGACCGTGTCCGTGACCTGCGACGCGAAGGCGCCGACCTACGCCGGCCAGTAACGCCGCCCGCCTCACGACCGAAGGAGACGCACATGAAAGACCGCCTGCCGCTGGCCGACCTGATCGTTCGCTACCGGACGCCGCTGAATGTCGCGGTACTGATCGTCTGCGGGTTGTGGGCCGCATGGATCGCGTGGATGACGCGGCCTGCCGCCATCGATACACCGCCATCGATACACCGCCGTCGATTCCCGCGTACTGCATGCGCGACGCGCGCTGACACGCCGGACGGCACGGTTCCGGCGGCGGCCCGCACCATTATTGGCGTGGCATCATCGCGTCATCCCGACCGCCGGAACCGCCTCTCGGAGCGCCGCATGTCCATTCAGACCTGGATGCTGTTTGCCGCCGCCTATCTCGCGACGACGCTGTCGCCGGGGCCCAACGTGCTGCTCGTGATCCGCAACACGGTGCGCTACGGCGCGCACGGCACCGCGGCGACGATCGCCGGCAACCTCGTCGCGCAGGGTGTGGTCGTGCTGCTGGTCGCGCTCGGCGTCGGCGCGGTGCTGGCCGCGATGCCGCCGCTGTTCGTCGCGATGAAGGTGATCGGCGCCGCGTACCTGATGGTCCTGGGTGTCCGGCAGTTGCGCGGCGACCGCAAGGCCGCCGCATCGAGCGGCCCAACGGAGATCGCCGTGCCCGATCGCCGCAAGCTGTTCCGCGAAGCGCTGTTCGTATCGGGCAGCAATCCGAAGACGATGATCTTCCTGTCCGCGTTCATGCCGCAGTTCGTCGTGCACGACCGGCCGCTCGCGCTGCAGTTCGTCGTGATGTACGCGACGATCGCGTGCACGGTCGTGGTCGTTCACAGCGTCTATTCGGCCGGCGTGCGCCGCCTGCATCGCGGCTTCGGCATGAGCCGCGCGGTGCGCGCGCTCAAGCGTGCGAGCGGGCTGCTGTTCGTCGGGCTCGGCATCAAGCTGCTGAGTGCACGGCAGGCATGAGTCGGCCCCATCCGGTCAGCGCATGCGCTCGGCCAGCGCGGCCGTGATCTCGTCGAACGACGGCCGCGCATCGACGTCCTCGTTCACGCAGGCCGCCGCCAGCGCATCGAGCACGTCGGCGTGCGATCCACAACGCTCGAGCAATTCGCCGAGCAGATAGCCGAACGCGCGCACTTCGAGCCGCTCGAACCGGGCGCCCCATATACGCGCGTTCGGGTCGTACAGCGACGCCGCGCCGAAATCCCCGAGCAACGCGCCGCCTGCACCGTCGTGCAGGATGTTGTGCGCATACAGGTCGCCATGCATGATGCCACGCGCGTGCAGATGACCGGCGACCGACGCGATGCCGTGCGCGATTCGCACCGCTTGCGCCGGATCGAACCTCGCATCGGCGGCGTAGACGTCGCGCGTGCAGGACGCGAAGCTCGGCGGCCCGGCGAGGTTCGTCAGCACCGGATCGACCAACGCCATCACCAGGCCGTGCGTGCCGTCCGGATGCCCGCGCAGCTTGCCGATCACCGGGATCAGGTTCGGATGACCGCCGGCATGCAGGCACGCGGCCATTTCGCAATCGGGCAGGCCGTCGCTCGTCACCGCGCCCTTGAACAGCTTGACCGCGACCGTGCGCGGCGGATGGCCGTCCGCGCGCCACTGCGCACGGTAAATGACGCCCGACGCGCCCTCGCCCAGCTTCTGTTCGCATGACAGCGCCGCCCAGTCGATCTCCGCGACGTCCGGTTCCGCGGACGCCGCGGCCTCCGGCACCGCGCCGAGCGGATTGCCGGCAACGGCGAGCCATGCGAGACGCGGCAGGCGCAGCAGCCAGTCGGGCAACGCCTCCAGCCGGTTCGCGGACAGGCGCACCAGTTCCAGCGCGCGGCACGCGGCCAGTTCCGCGGGCAGCGCGCGCAGCTGGTTGCCGGCGAGCATCAGCTTCTGCAACCGCGCACAGTCGCCGATGTCGGCCGGCAGTTCGTCGATCGCGTTGTCGGTCAGGATCAGCCAGCGCAGCGCACGCGGCAGCGCGCCATGCGGCACGGTGCGGATCCGGTTCGCCTTGAAGCCGATCATGTCGAGCTGCTCGCACGCGCCGAGCACGCCAGGGAAAGCGGTGAAGCGGTTGCCCGACGCGAACAGGATGCGCAGGCGATGCAGCCGCGGCAGATCATCCGGCAGCGCGGACAGCGCATTACCGGTCAGGTCGAGCACTTCGAGCGTGTCGGCCAGATCGAAGATCTCGCGCGGAAATTCGGTCAGCCCGCACGCGAGCTTGAGTTGCCGCGCGCCCGCCAGTTGGCCGGCCTGCAGGTGTTCGAGGGTGTGGGTCACGGGAAGAAAACGGGTGGCGGTTGCGTTGATCGTCGGGTCGATCGGACGAATTCTACCGGGATCGATCGGGTGCCCGTGCACGACCTTGTCACACCCCCTTCACAAACGCGCGATGTGACGTTAGAATTGCGCCCCTTGCAGTGCCGACGTGGTGAAATTGGTAGACACGCTATCTTGAGGGGGTAGTGGCGAAAGCTGTGCGAGTTCGAGTCTCGCCGTCGGCACCAGATGCGTTTTCCCCGCATTCCAGCATTCTCTGAAACCCGCGACAGCACCTGGCTTCGCGGGTTTTTTGTTTTCCGCTACGCCAACAACAAAAAATTCCGCACGACCGCGGACGGCTCGTCGCAGCGCGACGCAATCGCCAGCCTGGCGCGGAACCGGTTACCCGCGAACGGCCGGTACACGACCCCGGGAACCTGCACCTGCGTAATCGCCTTCGGCACAACCGACACGCCGAGCCCGGCCGCCACCAGCGTCACCGCGGACGCGATCTGCGGCGCCGGTTGCGCCATGCGCGGCTCGAACCCGGCGGCCCGGCACGCGGCGACGATGTCGTCGAACAGCGCGCCGCCGGCCGCGCGCGGCACCTGCACGAACGACTCGTCGGCCAGTTCCGCCAGCTCGATGCGCCGCCGCTGCGCGAGCCGGTGCGCGACGGGCAGCGCGACGAACATCGGCTCCTCGTCCCAGTCCGACACCCGCAGCGTCGCGGCGACGCGACGCTCGGGCCGCACGATCGCGACATCGACGCGCCCGGCCTCGAGCGCCTCCAGCAAAACCCCCGACGTCGCTTCCTGCAACGTCAGCTCGGCCTCCGGAAACGCCTCCCGAAAGCGGCGAATCAGATCCGACACCTTCGGATTGAACGCGGCCGTGCCGGTGAAGCCGACCCGCAAATGGCCGGTTTCGCCGCGCGCGGCGCGCCTGGCCGCCCGGGCCGCGCGCTCGGCGTCGTCGAGCACGCGTCGCGCCTCCTCCGCGAACACCTCGCCCGCCAGCGTCAGCTCGGCGCCGCGCGCGGTCCGCTTGAACAGCTCCACGCCGAGCTCGTTCTCGAGCGCCTTGATCTGCTGGCTCAACGGCGGCTGGCCGATGCCGAGCGTTTCGGCGGCCTTCGTGAAATTCGACGCGGCCGCGACGGCCAGAAAGTAGCGGAGATGCCGGAGTTCCATGCGTGACGTGACCTCGCGGTGAGTCGGATTAATCCGTCAGCCAGTGTTAAAAGATATGGCTGCGGTTCATTTCATATATTGGACATATACATGACCGTGCGCAAGAATTCGTGTATTCCGTCGCACAACGAGTGCCTTCATGTCCTCCGCTTCGATTTCCCGTTCCCTGCCCGGCACGCAGAACACCGCACCCGATGCGCTGCCGGCCGGTGTGTCCCCGCGCTCGGCCGCGTACAAGCGCATCGCGTTCGCGCTGTTCCTCGCCGGCTTTTCCACTTTCTCGCTGCTGTACTGCGTGCAGCCGCTGCTGCCCGCGTTCGCCCGCGAGTTCAACGTCGGCGCGGCGTCGAGTTCGCTCTCGCTGTCGCTGTCGACCGGGATGCTCGCGGTGTCGATCCTGTGCGCCGGCGCGCTGTCCGAACGCGTCGGGCGGCGCGGGCTGATGTTCGCGTCGATGACGCTGGCCGCGCTGTTCAACCTGCTCGCCGCGTGGTCGCCGAACTGGCACCTGCTGCTGGTCTGGCGTGCGCTCGAAGGCTTCGCGCTGGGCGGCGTGCCGGCGGTGGCGATGGCGTATCTCGCGGAAGAAATCGCGGCGGACGGCCTCGGCTTCTCGATGGGGCTCTATGTCGGCGGGACCGCGTTCGGCGGCATGATCGGACGGATCGGGATGAGCGCGCTCGAAGAGCACTTCTCGTGGCGAACCGCGATGCTGTCGATCGGCGTCGTCGACCTGCTCGCGGCGATCGCGTTCGTGATGCTGCTGCCGCCGTCGCGACGCTTCGTGAAGCGCACCGACCTGACGCTGCGTCACCACCTGCGGCTGTGGCACGCGCAATTGCAGCACGCGCGCCTGCCGTTCGTATTCGCGATCGGCTTCCTCGTGATGGGCGCGTTCGTGACGATCTACAACTACGCCGGTTTCCGGCTCATGGCCGCGCCGTTCAACCTGAGCCCGACCGCGTGCGGGCTGATCTTCGGCGCGTACCTGTTCGGGATGGTGTCGTCGTCGAGCGCCGGCGCGCTCGCCGATCGTCTCGGGCGGGCGCCGGTCCTCGTCAGCGGCATCGTCGTGTTCGCGGCGGGCCTCGCGCTGACGCTGTCGCACTCGCTCGCCGCGATCGTCGTCGGCATCGTGCTCGTGACGATCGGCTTCTTCGTCGCCCATTCGGTCGCGAGCGGCTGGGTCGGCGCGCTCGCGGGCGCCGCGAAGGGGCATGCGGCTTCGCTGTATCTGCTCGCCTACTACGTCGGGTCGAGCATGCTCGGCTCGGTCGGCGGCGCGTTCTGGCAACGCGGCGCGTGGACGAGCGTCGCCGCGTACGTCGCGGTGCTGCTCGTCATCGCATTGCTGGCGGCGCGGCAGTTGAGCCGCGCTTGAGCCGCGCTCAGCCACGCGTGACCCGACGCGGCGCGGCGCGATGCGCACCCTGCATCGCGCGCCGGCCGCGCAGCCGTCACGACACCAGCGCATCGTCCCCCTTCACCGCATACGCCGCCTCGCGCCGCCGCAGCTTCATCGCGATCAGCGCCGCCAGCACCGCGAGCGCGACGCCGGTGAGAAACCCGCCCGTGTAACCGACCTTCGCGGTCAGCGACAGGATCGTCGACGACGCGATCAGCTCGCCGAGATCGCGCGTGCTCTGCACGGCCGTCACGTCGGTGCCGGCCTGATCGCTGCCGCCGGCGAAACGCATGCCGGCCGTCATGATCGACACGGACGTGATGCCGGTCGCCAACGAGCCGAGCACCGTGCACAGCCACGCCCACGACGGCGACACCGGCAGCCACCCGTTCGCCTGCGCGAACCACAGCAGCGCGGCCGCGCCCGCGCAACTCACGCCGGCCGTAAACGCGCGCCACAGCCCGAGCGCCCTCACGAGCCACGCGCCGCCGCCGCAACCGAGCACGACCGTCACGACGCCGCCCGCCATCCCGAGTTTGCCGATCGCGTCGAGCGACCAGCCCGCGTCGTTGAGGAACAGCTTCGACAGGCCGAAGCCCGATACGGCGGTCATCGCCGACAGCAATGCGAGCGACAGCAGCGACCACGAACGCGGCCGCTTCGCGAAGCGCACGAGGCTCGCATCGTGTTCGGGCCGGACGCGCGCGCGATCCGCGTCGCGCGGCAGCACCCACAGCACGCAGACGAGGCTCGCGAGCGGGACGGCGGCCAGCGCGAGAAACGCGGTAGGCTGGCCGAACAGGCCGATCAGCGTCAACGTGCCGGCGCCGCCGCCGAAGAAGCCGATCATCACGCCCGCGATCTGGATCGCGTTGATCTTCGCGAGTGTGTCGCCGCTGAAATGCTCGGCGGCCATCCCGTCGTTCGCGATGTCCTGCGTCGCGCTCGCGAGCGACGCGACGGCCAGCAGCCCGACCGCCCAGCCGGCCGTCGCGACCGTCATCCCGATCTGCGCAAGGCTGGCCAGGCACAGCACGACGATCGTCTGCATCGGCAGCATCCAGCTGCGCCGCCGGCCGATGCGCGGCGACCAGCAGTTGTCGACGACGGGCGCCCACAGGAATTTCACGACCCACGGCAGCCCGACGAGCGGCAGGAACGCGAGCGCGTGAAGCGGCGCGCCGTCGTGGCGCAGCAGCGTCGGCATCGCGTCCATCGCGATGCCGATCGGGATTCCCTGTGACAGGTAAAGCAGCGTGATCGTGATGACCAGGCGGCGATGTTCGAGCAGGTCGCGCATCGAAGTCTCCAGTTGCATGAGGTTAAAAAGGTTCGGCGCCGGCCGGCACGCGCGCAGGCTGCATCGCGTCGCGCCGCGGACGGCGCGCCGCACGCAGCAGCAATGCGCCGAAGGCGACGAGCGCCACGTCGATCGGCCAGTACACGGGCTGGCCCGCGCCCCGCAGCGCGAGCGCGCAATGGGTCGCGCCGGCCAGCCCGTACGCGATGCCGGCCGCACGCATCAGCACGCGCAGCCATGCCGCGCGATCGGCGACACAGGCCGCGAGCGCGATCGCGCCGACCCACACGGCCCAGAACAGCATCGCGAGCGCATGGTCGACGTGCACGCCGTCCGGCAGCGCACGGCCGGCGAACAGCAGGGCGCCGCCCGCGAGCACGAGCCCGCCGCACACGCCGACCGCGGCGGCGGCCAGCACGTCCGCCGAACGCTCGCGCTGCGCACGCCGCCGCTCGATCCACAGGTGCAACCCCGTCGCGCACAACGCGCACGCGGCGAGTCCCATCAGGAAATGCAGCACGCGCAGCCCATCACCGGCCGCCCCCACCCAGCCGTATTGCGCGAAATGCAGCGGCTGCACCGCGATGAACGCGCGCAGCCAGAAGCCGCGGCCGCGCGACGTCGCATCGGCGAGCCATTGCCCGTCCGTCGCACGGTACAGGTGGCGTTCGAACACGGCGGTGCTCGGCAGGCCCGCGGTCGTGCCGGCAATCTCGACGCGCGCATTCACATCGCCCCAGCGATGCAGCACGACGGCTTCGGGCCGGAAATCCGGCCTGCGCACCGCGTCGCGCCGCAGCAGCGCATCGAGACCGGGCGCATGTCGCCACGGGCCGCCGGCTTCCACGGGCGGCGGCCCGCCCAGCAGTTCGGCGAACGCACGCTGCGGCTGCCCCGGATACGCGACGCCCGCGAGCGACACCGTGCCGAGCGCGCCGAGCCCCGACAACGCGCCGGTGAACGCGAACAGCACGAGCCACGGCGTGCCCCACAGGCCGATCCATGCGTGCAGGTCGAACAGCGCGACGCGCAAGCCGTGGCCGCGCCGGATGCGCGCCGCATCGGGCCAGCGCTTGCGATGCACGACGATGCCCGCGACGATGAGCACGAGCAGCACGATGCCCCACAGGCTGACGAAGATGCGCCCGGGGAAGCCGGCGAACAGCGTCTTGTGCAGCGTGACGATCAAGGTCGCCCGCCCTGCGTCGGGCAGCGGCGCGCCGGTTGCCGGATCGAGCGCGAGCGTGCATGTCTGGCGCGCGT
This sequence comes from Burkholderia sp. IO2, assembly GCF_029522185.1. Taxonomy (NCBI): domain Bacteria; kingdom Pseudomonadati; phylum Pseudomonadota; class Betaproteobacteria; order Burkholderiales; family Burkholderiaceae; genus Burkholderia; species Burkholderia sp. IO2. The sequence continues at coordinate 25,190 of NZ_JAKWFH010000004.1, forward strand.
CGCAGAAACGGATGGCCGGATCGTCCGGCCGCGGCAGCACGATGCGCGCGTCGCGCAACGCCACCCCGAGCGACGCCGCGCGCGTGACGAGCGCATCGAGCGACAAGGTCGGCCGCGCGACGGCCACCGCCGGCGGCCGCCACCAGCCCTGCATCGAATCGAATGCGAGACTCCAGGCGCCGCTGAACAGCACGACGAACAGCACCACGCCGAACAGCGCACCGGCGCCGCGATGCAGCGCGCGCCAGCGCGAACGCGACGAAGCATCCATGTCAGCGCCCTCCCCAGAACATCGCGCACGGCACGAGCACCGCGAGCCACACACCCGCGCGCCACGCGGCCTGCCGCCAGCCGGGTGCGACGAGCACCCACAGCAGCGCGGCGACGCTCGCGGCGAGCGTCAGCAACACGGCCGCATAGAGCCGGTTCAGGCCGTCGTCGGGGTAATGACGGGCCAGCGTGAGCGCGAGCGCGACCGCACCCGGCAGCACGCCGCCGATCGCGATCGCCGCCCGCGCCCCCCAGCCGGACGCCATCAGAATTGCCCGCGCACGGTCAGCATCACGTTGCGCGGTTCCCCGTAACGGTTGTTCCAGCCCGGCTGGCTCAGGCTCAGGTAGTAGTGGCGGTCGAACAGGTTGTTGACGTTGAGCGCGGCGCTCCAGTGCTTGTCGTAGCGGTAGCCGAGCCGCACGCTCGCGAGCGCGTAGCCGCCCTGGCTCATCGTGACGCCGTTCGCCTGCGCCGAGTAGCTGCTCTGCACCTGCACGCCGCCGCCGATGCTCCAGCGCCGCTCCTGCCACGGCAGGTCGTAGTTGGTCCACAGCCGGAACAGGTGGCGCGGATTCAGCAGCGGCGCGAACGAACCCGCGTTCGCGAGGTTGTCCGCATAGCGCATCGTGTCGTACGTGTAGCTCGCCCACACGCTCCACCACGGCGTGATGCGGCCGTTCGCCTCGAACTCGAAACCCTGGCTGCGCACGCTGCCGCCGTTCACGTAGTAGCAGCTCGGCCCCGCGCACGGGTGCGCGAGGTCGACCTGCGGGTTGTTGTCGAGATCGATGCGGAACGCCGCGAGCGACACGTTGAGCTTGCCGCCCGCCAGTTCGCCCTTCACGCCCGTTTCGTAGGTGCGCCCCTTCACCGGCGTCAGGATGCCGCCGCCCCACATCGACTTGGTCTGCGGCTGGAACACCTCCGCATAGCTCGCGTACCACGACCAGTCGCGCGCGAAATCCCAGATCAGCCCGCCGTATGGCGTGAACTGGTGGCCGGTGTTGTAGTGCGCGCCGAGGCTGTCCTGGTTCCACCAGCTCATCCGGCCGCCGAGCACGAGCGTCAGCGGTTCCGCGAGCTTGATGCGGCCGAGCCCGTAGACGCCCTTCTGCGAAATGTCGTTCTGCTGCGATTGCTGGTACGGCCCGATGCCGGGCTCGGGCACGCTGCTCGGGTTCCAGCGATACACGTTCACCGGCGTGCCGGCCACGTCGCCGAGCAGCGGCGCCGTCATCTGCCCGCTGCTGCTGTTCGCGTAGGTGACGCCGAACAGCAGGTCGTGCGTGAGCCCGAACGCATGCACGGGGCCCTGCACGTTCGCATCCAGGCTGCGGCTGTAGCTGCTGAACTGGTACGCGGCGCCGGTCAGCCGGCCGCCGGCGCCCGTCGCCGGATCGATCGCGCCGAACGAACCCGCGTACTTCAGGTCCGAGCGCACGCTCTGGTATTCGCCGCTGACCTTTGCTTTCCAGCCGGCGCCGAGCTTCTGCTCGACCGACGCGAACGCACGCGTCGTGTCCCAGTTGAAGCGGCCCCACGCGGTGTCGAGGAACGTCGAGCGCGACAGGCCGAGGCTCGATCCGTCGCGCGCCATCGGCACGCCGGACATGTCGGGCACCGACGACGTGGTCTGGTACTGCGCGCCGAACGTGAGCAGCGTGTCGCGCGTCACGTCGACTTCCGTGACGCTGTAGATCGAACGCGTGTCCTGCTTCGCATGGTCGTAGAAGAAGTGGCGATCCTCGTACGCGGCGACGAGCCGGCTGCGCACGGTGCCGGCCGCATTGAGCGGGCCGCCGATGTCGGCTTCCGCGCGATAGCGGTCCCAGCTGCCGACGCTTGCGGTCGCATGCGCGGAAAACTGGTATTGCGGGCGCTTGCGCACGAGGTTGACGGTCGCGGCCGGATTACCGGAGCCGTGCAGCAGCCCGTTCGCGCCGCGCAGGATTTCCACGCGCTCGTACACCGAGATGTCCTGCGGCGCGCTCGCCATGTCGCCGATCACGACCGGCACGCCGTCGAATTCGAACGAATCGACCTTGAAGCCGCGCACGAAGTACGCGGTGGTGAGCAGCACGTAAGGCTGGACCGTCACGCCGGCCGACTGCTGCATCACCTCGTCGAGCGAGAACAGGTTCTGCTGGTCGATCCGCTCGCGCGTCGTCACGCTGACCGACTGCGGAATCTCGCGCAACGCGAGGGGCATCTTGCCGACCGTCGCCACCGACGGATCGTCGGCCACGCTGCGCGACGCATTCACCGCAATCGCCTTCAACTCGCCCCCGGCAGGCTGCGCGGCGGCCGTCTCTTCCTTGCGCACTTCCGCGCCGCCCGCCGGCGCCGCATCGGCGAACGCCGCCGCCGGATGCGCGGCGATCAGCAGGCCGAGGTACAGCGACGGACGCCAGCGCCCGAAACGGGCGACGCGCGCGCCCTGCATCATCGATCTCTCAGGTTCCCGTACCTCGTACCGCATTCACGCCCCCGTATTTGATAATCATTCTCATTATCAATTAGAACCGGCAGGCGATTTTTCGATCGAGGGGCTTTTCCTATCGATTCCGGGCACGGCGGCCCGTATTGTTCACGTCACTGTTCGGATTCGGCCGGGCGGAATTCCGCGTCCGCGCCGGCGGGCGGCGCCCCGTCGGGTGGCCGTCCGGCGCGGGCGAACGCCGCGTACCACGCATCGGTCTCGATCAGTTGCGCGTGCGTGCCGGTCGCCCGCACGCGGCCCGCGTCGAGCACGACGATCGTGTCGGCGGCCGCCGCCAGCGCCGGCTGGTGCGTGACGACGATGCGCGTGCGCTGCCCGCGCAGCGCGACGAGACTGTCGCGCACGCGCCGCGCGCTCAGTTCGTCGAGGCTCGCGGTCGGCTCGTCGAACATCAGCACCGGCGCCCGCGCGAGCAGCGCACGCGCCAGGCACGCCCGCTGGCGCTGCCCGCCCGACAGCACCTGCCCGCCCGGCCCCACGTCGGTGTCGAGACCGTCCGGCAGGCGCTCGGCGTCGCGCAGCAGGCCGACCGCGTCCAGCGCGGCGCGCAGCTCGGCATCGGTCGCGTCCGGTCGCCCCATCCGCACGTTCCACGCGAGGCTGCCGCGAAACAGCCCGTTGTCCTGGAACACGAGGTTGCGCGTCGCGGCGAGCGTCGCCTCGCTCAGGTGCCGCACGTCGGCGCGGCCGAGCAGCACGCGCCCGGCGCACGGATCGTCGAGCCGCGCGAGCAGGCCGAGCAGCGTGCTCTTGCCCGCGCCCGTGGGGCCGACGATCGCGACGAAGCCGCCCGCCGGGCAATGCAGGTCGATCCCGTCGAGCAGCGTCGCGCCGCCGGCCGACCGATAGCCGACGCGCAGCGCGTCGACGCTCGCGTCGTGTACCGGCGTGCCGCGCTCGGGGCTGTCGAAGCGCGGCGCGTGCAGCACCGCGAGCACCGTGTCGAGCGCGCGCCAGCCGCCGCGCAGCGCCTGATCGAGCTGCGTGAGTTGCGCGAGCGGCTCGATGAAGCGCACGAGCAGCACGAGCACCGCGACGGCCGTCGCCGCGTCGAGTCGGCCAGCCGCGACGGCCCACGCGCCGCCGATCAGCATCGCGACGAACACGCCCTGCACCGCGGCCGCGAATCCGAGCTCGAGCGGCAGCGAGCGCCGCATCAGCGCCCGCGTGCGGCGATGCTGTTCATCGAACGCGCGCTGCAACGCCGCGCGTGCTTCGCCGTCCTGGCCCGCGAAGCGCAGCAGCCCCTGATGCGCGGCGAAGGTCTGAAGCTGCACGGCCATCTCGCGATCGCCCGCGGCGCGCGCCTGTTCCAACCCGAGCGTGCGGGCGCCGCCGCGCTGCAGCAGCGCGAACAGCAGCACGGCCGCCGCCGCGAGGCACAGCGCGATGCGCCAGTCGATCCATGCAAGGCCCGCGACCACCGCGAGCGGCGTGACGGCCGCGCCGATCAACGGCCCGAGCAGGTGCGCGGGAATCCCCATCGCCTGCATCACCGGCCCGCGCAGCAACCCGGCCGGATGACTGTCGCGCACGGTCTGCCACGACGCGATGCGCGGCAGGTGTTGCACGAGGCGTTCGACGAGGCCTACGGCCAGCGCGCCGCCCGCGCGATAGCCGCCGCGTTGCGCGACGTACAGCACGAGCGCATGGCCCAGCGTCAGCGCGCCGAGCACGATCGTCCAGTGCAGCGCGGCCGTATGCGCGCCGGCGAACCACGCGCGGATCAACGGCACGAGCAGCAGCCCGCACGCGCCGTCGAGCAACGCGGCGGCCACCGCCCAGCCCAGCCCGCGCCACAGCGCGCGGCGCGTGTCGCGCGGCAGGCACTGCAAACGTTTGAGCGATTTCGTCATCATGCGGCCTCCCCGCCTGCGGCGCCGCGTTCGCGCCAGAGCCGCGCATACAGCCCACCCGCGGCCAGCAGCGCCGCATGCGTGCCGCGTTCGACGATGCGGCCGCGTTCCATCACGAGAATCTGGTCCGCGTGCCGGATCGCGTCGAGATCGTGGCTGACGATCACACGGGTACGCGTGTCGGCGCGCAGCGCGTTGCGCAACGCGCGCCCGGTTTGCGGATCGAGCGCCGACGCCGGTTCGTCGAGCAGCAGCAACGGCGCACGCGACAGCAGCGCACGCGCGATCGACAGCCGCTGCAGTTCGCCGCCGGACAGGCGCACGTCGCGCCCGCATACGCAGTCGTAACCGCCCGGCAATGCGTCGATGCGTGCGTCGAGACACGCCGCGCGCGCGGCGGCGCGAATCGCGTCGCGATCGGCGTCGGGTCGATAAAGCGCGATGTTCGCGGCAATCGACACGTCGAGCGCGCTCGCCTGCTGGAACACCATCGCAATCTGTTCGCGGCGCGTCTGCGAACTGACCAATCGCAGATCGGCGCCGCCGAGCCGCACCGTGCCGCGATCCGGGTCCATGAAGCGCGCGAGCAGCATCAGCAGCGTGCTCTTGCCCGCGCCGGACGGCCCGACGATCGCGGTGGTCGTGCCGGCCGCGAGCGTCGCGTCGATGTCGCGCAGGATCGGCTCGCCGTCGATGTCCACCTGCACGCCGCGCAGTTCGATCGACGCATCGCGCGGCGCCTGTGCCGCGCCGTCGGCGGGTTCCTGCAGGCCGGGCTGCGCAAGCAACGCATCGAGCCGCGCGGCGGCCGCGCGCGCGTCGCGCAGCGCATCGGCGCCATGACCGAGCGCACGCACCGGCGCCGCGACCGCCCAGATCAGCAGCGCGAACGCGCACAGCGTGCCGACCGGCAACTGCCCGGCCGTCAGCCACGTCGCGCCGAACACGACCCACGCGAGCAGCAACGGCGTGCCGAGCAGCACCTGCGTGCACGCGCCGAGGCCGCCGATGCGGCCGACCCACGCCGAGAACGCCCGCGAGAACTGCCCGCTCGACGCGAGCGCGGCCGCCTCGATGCCGGCGCCCGGATACTGCCGCACCAGCGCCGGGTTCTGCGCGAGCTGCGCGTAGTCGCCCATCAACCGTTCGAGCGCCGCGTTGCGTGCGGCGAAGGCCGGCGCGAAACGTGCCGAGCGCATCCAGCGGAACAGCGCCGCGCCGGCGACGAGCGGCACGAGCGCGAACGCGAGCAGCGCGGGATTCAGGTAAAGCAGGCACGCGAGCGCCGCGCACGGCACGACCACGAGCTGCGTGAGATCGGCCGGCGCATGCGCGACGAGCTGGTGCAGCGCGCGCACGTCCTGGTCGACGTGGCGCGCGACGCGGTCGCTGCCCGCGCGCGCGAACCAGCCGAGCGGCAAACGCTGCAGATGATCGGCGAGGCGCTTGCGCAGGCGATCGCCGAGATCGGCGTCGACGCGGTGCGTCAGGTGCAGCGCGACCGTCTGGCCGGCCAGCCAGAACGCACCGGCCGCCACGGCCGCGACGAGCCAGCCGCGCGCCGCCGTGTCGAGCTGCGCGCTCGCGCGCCATGCGTCGGCGAGATGCGCGAGCGCGAGCCACGGCACGAGCGACGCGATGCCGGCCAGCGCCTGCAACGCCACCGCCGCGACGAGCGGCACCGCGAACGGTCGCAACATCGAAAGCAACGGCCCCTTCATGCAGCACGCTCCAGCAGCATGCCGAGCGTCGCGGCGCGCGCATCGCCCGGCGGCTGCGCCGGAAAACCGAGTTGCGCGGTCAACTGCTGCCACACGCGCGCCACGTCGATGCTGCGCTGGTTGCACGCGTGCAGCCCTTCGCCGGACACGAGGCGATCGACGGCGCGCACGGCCGCCTGCGGCCAGCTGCGCGCATGAATCTCGCCCCACGTGTCCTGCGCGTCGTCGCAGATCTGGAGGCTCGGCAGGTCGTCGCCGGCCGGCTCGCCGAAGATCGGGAACAGGCCGTCCTCGTCCTGCGCCGGCTCGCGCAGCGCGGGCGCCCACCACAGCGGGCCGTGCGGCGACGCGAGCGTCCACGTGCCGGCGTCGGTCGTCAGCGTGATGCCGAACAGCATGCTCATCCGGCCGTCGTCGGCCGCCGCCATCTCGTTGTGCACGCGCAGCGACACCGGCGTTTCGGCGAGCACCATCGCGCATTCGCGCATCGACGACAACGCCGGCCCGATCGGTTCGACCGACCACGGCCCGACGCCCTGCAACGCGGCCGCGAGCACGTCGAGCGCCGCGTAGCTCGCCTGCACCGAGCACACCACGTCCGCATGCACCGGCGCGCTCGTCTCGCGCAGCCGCCGCGCGACCGCGATGAAACGCGCGACGACCGGCAGGTTCGGATAGAAGCTGTTGAGCAGGCAACGGCGGCCCTGGCGCGACGCGGTACGCAGCACGCCGGCCCATTCGTCGGGCAGCAGCGGATGCTCGATCACGACGTCGATCCCGCGTTCGAGCAGCCGGCAGGCCAGCGCGGCGCCCTCCGCGCCGCGGGCCGCGCCGCCGACGGCGACGCACGCGATGCGCACGTCGTCCGGCAACGCGTCGACGCGGTCGAACACCGGCGCCCCGACGCGCGCGGCCAATGCGGCCGTGCGCGCGCTGCCCTGGCCGAGGATGCCGGCGACGTGATACGAACCGGACGCCGCGAGGCCCGCCGCATAGAACTGACCGAAACGGGAGCCGGCCACGACGACCGGCAGCGGATGGACCTTCATCGTGCCTCCTTCAGGCGGGTATCGACGAACGCGGCGTTCAGGCAGTCGAAATGACCGCCGGGGATATCGACGGCCGTGATGCCGCCGAGCGCCTGCGCCGTCCAGTAGTCCGTGAGCGCCGCGCGCTGCTGCGGAATCAGCGGATTGCAGCGCTCCGGCACGAACAGCCGCAGCGCGCCCGCATACGGCGCATCGCCGGCCCAGTGGCACGCCTGCACCGAATGCATGAAGAGCCGGTAGAGCCGCTCGCGCTCGTCGAGCAGCGGATGCGCGACCGCGTCCTGCATCGACAGGCCGGCCGCCGCGCGCAACACGCGGCCGCGCAGCACGTCGAGCGGCTCGCAGCGATCGCCGAAGATCTCGAGCTGCGCCTGCAGGCTGCCCGGCGCGAGCCGCGTGGGGTCGGCCTTCAATGCGTCGGCGAGCGCGTCGGCCAGCACGTACGTTTCCGGAAACCCGAGTGCGTCGAGCGGCAGCCCGAGCGTCGCCGCGAAGTTGAACAGCACGAGCCGTTCATCCTCGATCAGGTACGGAATCCGGTAGCTCGACACGATGTCGAGCGTGCGCACCGTGACGCCCAACTGCACCAGCGACTTCGCCATTTCGAGCGCGACCAGCCCGCCCGAGCAATAGCCGAGCACGTCGACCTCGCGCACGCCGCTGCGCCACAGCGCATCCGCGTAACGCCGGCCCAGCGTCGCGTTCAGGTGACGCGCCGGCAGGTCGAGATAATCCTGCGCGTCGCGCACCGCGAAGCCGAGCACCGGGCCGAGCCGCGCGAGCGCCGGAAGCACCGGACGATACGCATGCACGGTGCCGAGCCCTTCGTGCACGATCACGCGCGGCACGCCGTCGCCGGGCGCGAGCGGAATCGGCCGCACGCCGGTGCGCACGCGCGGCGCCGGCGCATGGACGACCGCCGACCCATGCGCCGTGCGCGACGCGGCGGGCGCGGCCGTCGGCGTCGCGCTCGCCGGCTGTTCGCCCGCGTCGCGCAGGCATTGCGCGAACGCGGCGGGCGTCGGCTGCGCGAGCACCCAGCGCAACAGCCGGTCGAACGGATGCGCGTGCGCGAGCGGTTCCTCGCCGCGCAGCCGCGACACGAGTTGCGCGATCAGCAGCGAATCGCCGCCCGCGGCGAAGAAGTCCTGGTCCGGCGAGACGTTGCGCGTATCGAGCACGGTCTCCCACAAGCCGATCAGCCGCGCCAGCAACGGATCGGCTGCCGGTGCGGGCACCGCTCGCACCACGGCCGGCGCCGGCTCGCGGATATCGGCGATGCCGGCCAGCGTACGGCGGTCGATCTTGCCGTTCGCGGTCACCGGCAAACGTTCGAGCACGCGCAGTTGCGACGGCACCATGTAGCCCGGCACACGCTCGGCCACGAACGCCAGCAGCGTATCCGGCGCGATGCGCGCCGCGCCGCGCTTCACGTGGGCGAGCAGGATGTCGTAGCCGAGCGCGGCGAGCGGCGTGTCGGGCGCGACGCACCCGAGCGCGCGATCGCCCGCTTCCGCCTGCAGCCAGTCGAGCCACTGCGCATGCGGCACGAACAACCGCGCCGATGCGGCCCGCGCATCGTCCGGCGTCTCCATCATCAGCCCCTGGCTGATGCTGATTTCCGGATGCTCGGCCGTCAGTTCCTGGATCACCCACCACGCGTCGGGCGCCGACAGTGCGCGCAAGCCGGCAATCAGCGCGACCGTGTCGCGCGCATTGTTCAGCGCGCCGGAGCTGATCGTCATGTCGACCGAATGCGGCGCAATGCCCTGCGCGTCGCACGCCGCATTCATGTCGAAACGCACGAAGCGCATCCACGGATACGCAGCGAAACGCTCGCGCGCGGCCGCGAGGAAATAGCTCGACACGTCGCTGAACAGGTAATCGATGCGCGTCCCGGCTTCCACCAGCGGCGCGAGCGCCTCGACGATCGCCCGCGTCGCGGCGGCCGTGCCCGCGCCGATTTCGAGGATGCGCCACGCGCGCCGCGGTTCGCGTGCGACGACGGCGTGCACGGCCTGCGCCATCCCGCGATGCAGCGCGCGGGCGTGTTCGCCGTCGCTGTACATCGCTTCGGCGATATGCGAAGCCCCTTCCGGGAACATCAGGCCGGCCGGCGATACGCGGCCGTCGATCTGCGCGTCGAGGCATCCGGCACTGGCGCGGAAGTAATCGACGAGGACGGCCGGCCACAGCGCGGGCGATGCGTGCTGCGCGAATGCGTCCCAGCATGCACGCGCGTCGACGACGCTGGCATCGGGCCGCCTGCGCCAGCCGTCGTCCGCGTCCGCGTCCAGCACGCCATGTGTGACCAGCATCGCGAGCCAGTGGCGCAGCAGATGTCGTCGCGCCGCCGGCACACGCAGCCGCTCGCACAGCGTCGCGAAACCGGTCACGCCATCGGTCGTCAAGCCGCCGGCCGGCACGATCCACGCGGCGAGCGACGCCACGCACGCTGCGTCGAGCTGCGCGACCGAACGCGACACGTCCGCCTGCGCGGGCCAGCGTGCGGCGTCGAACGCCGTGCGCACGTGCGTTGCAATCTCGTGCAGCGCGTCGTCCTGCGCCGGCGGGGGCGCTTCCGCGCCCTGCAGCGACACGAAGCTCGCAAGCCGGCGCTCCGCGCCCTCGCCGAGCACGATCGTGGCCGCCGCGCCGACGAGCGGATGCGCGGTCAGCGCCGCATCGATCTCGGCGAGCTCGATCCGGTAGCCGCGAATCTTCACCTGATCGTCCTGCCGCCCGAGGAATTCGAGCGAGCCGTCGGCGCGCACGCGCCCGAGATCGCCGGTGCGATAAAGCCTGCGCCCGTCCGGATGACGAATGAAACGCTCGTCCGTCCGCACGGGATCGTTCGCGTAGCCCGTCGCAAGCCCGACGCCGCCGATATGGATCTCGCCGCGCACGCCCGGCGGGCACGGCCGGCCGAGTGCGTCGAGCACTTCCATCGTCTGCCCGGTCAGCGCGCGGCCGTACGGAATGCTCGCGAGCTGCGTATCTTCCGGACGGATCGGATGTTCGATCGACCAGATCGACGCTTCGGTCGCGCCGCCGAGGCTGAACAGCGCGCTGTCGGGCCAGCGACGCCACCAGCGGGCCGGCAGCGTCACCGGAATCCAGTCGCCCGACCACAGCACGCGGCGCGGGCCCGGCACGTCGAGCGCCGGTTCGCCTTCGAGGTAGTCGATCAGCATCTGCCCCTGTGCGGGCACCGAATTCCACAGCGTCACGCGATGGCGCGCCATCAGTTCGGCCCAGTGCGACGGATCGTTGCCGCGCGCCGGATCGGGCAGCACGATGCACGCGCCGCGCGCGGTCGCCCCGAAAAAATCGTAGACGGACAGGTCGAAGCTCAGTTCGGCCAGGCCCAGCACCACGTCGCCCGCGCCGACCGCATGCCGCGCGCTGATGTCGGCGAGCGTGTTGCACACCGCCGCGTGGCTCAGCATCACGCCCTTCGGCTCGCCGGTGGAGCCCGACGTATAGATCACGTAAGCCAATGCATCGGGAGCGATGTCGCATGCGGCGCGCGGCGGCCATTGCGGATCGATCGGCACCGCATCGATATCGATGCGCACGCAACCGTCATGGTCGAATGCGAGCGCCTGCACGCTGACGACCGCACGCACTCGCGCATTGCGCAGAATGGCCTGCTGCCGCAGCGCCGGCTGGCGGCTGTCGACCGGCACGTACGCGGCGCCCGCCTGGACGATCGCGAGCACGGCCGCGAGCTGGTGCGCGCACTTCGGCATCAGTACCGCGACGGTATCGCCCACGCCGACGCCCGCCTGTTCGAGCGCGGTACGCAGCGCCGCCGCCTGTTGCGCGACCTCGCGGTACGTGCGCGGCCCCCGTGCATCGATCACGACCGGCGCATCGGGCGTGCGCAGCGCCTGCGCGGCGAAACCGGCCGCGATATGCGTATCGGCATCCGGATGCACGTCGGCGACGGGCGCCGCGGACGGCAGCACGATGTCACCCTCACGCGACCACCATGCGGCATCGTCGGCCAGACGACCCAGCAGCGCGACATACGCATCGAACATCGCGGCCGGCATGCCGTCCGGAAACAGGTCGTCGCGCACGTCCCAGCCGATTTCCAGCCCGCCGAACTGGTCGGTCACCTGGCAGTCGAGCCACACCTGCGGCGTCTGGCTGATCATGGTGCGCGGCGGCGCGGCGCGCGCCGCGTGCCCCGCGTGCTCGCCGAGCAGGCGCTCGACACTGCCGATCCCGCTCGTGAACACCACCGGCATCAGCGTCGCATCCTTGCCGCGCCGCCGTGCGAGTTCGCGCATCACGTCGACGCCGGTGAACGCGCGATGGTCGAGATCGTCGAACATCCGCGCGCCGATCGTGCGGGCACGCTCGACGAAATCGCGCCCGTGCGTTGCGTCGACGGCGAGCAGGCTCAGCGCGGTGAAATCGCCGAGCACCGCATCGATGCGCGGATGCACGGGCGGACGGTTCAGCACCGTCAGGTTCAGGCAGAACGCCGGCGTCTGGCTCCAGCGGCCGACGACCTCGGCGAACGCGGCCAGCGCGACGCTCGCCGCGCTCAGCCCGAAACGGCTCGCCTGGCCGCTCAGCGCGGCCCATTGCGCGCGATCGAGCCGCGCATGCCGATGCGTGAAGCGCGGCCGCCCGTCGGTGCGCCTCGCGGGCACGACCGGCAGATCGGGACGCGCGGGCAACTCGTCGAGTCGAGCGAGCCACCATGCCTTGTCGCGCGCATGGTCCGCACGCGTGTCGGCCTGCGCTTCATGCAGCACATAGTCGCGAAACGTCGCATCGAGCGGCGCGGGCTGCCATTGCGGATCGTCGTAACGGCGCCGCCATTCGGCGAGCAGCAATTGCAGGCTCGCGTAGTCGATCAGCGTGAAATCCACGGACAGGTGCAGCACCGCCGCCTCCTGGCCGAGGCTCACTTCCGGCTGCAGCACCGGCCAGCGGTCGAGCGCATGCACCGCATGGTCGAGGCGCTCGCGCACGCGGCTCAGGTGCGCGTCGAAGGCGTTCGCGTCGGCCTCGCGCAGGTCGTGCACGGTGAGCGGCTGCCACGGCACGTCGGGCAGCACGCGTTGCCATGCGTTGTCCTCGACGATCGCGCGCAGCATCGGATGGCGCGCGACGCACGCATTCCACGCGGCTTCGAAGCGCACGCAGTCGAGATCCTGCGGTTCGTCGTATTCGACGTACAGGTGGCATGCGCTGCCGCCGAACTCGAACGATTCGTGGCGACCGAGCACATACGCGGCCTGCACCGGCGTCAGCGCGAACCGTTCGTGCCGGTGCGCCGGATCGTCGCGCCATGCGCCGTTCCGAAGGAAGCGGACGAACGCATCGCGTTCGGCCTTGATGCGCGCGGCGAGATCCGCATCGAGCGCGCCGGCCGGCGCGCGATAGCGCAACTGGCCGCCGTCGTCGCACCACAGTTCGATCCGCCGTTCGCGGCAGAGGTCGAGCACGTCGTCGAAACTCACAGCACGCCCTCCTCGATCGTCGCGACCGCTGCGTCGCCGTCGGCCGGCGCCGCCGGCGTCAGTTCGTCGAGCTGCGCCGCGAGACCGGCGAGTGTCGGCTGCCGGTAGAACGCGGCCATCCCGATCCGCACGCCGAGCCGCTCGCGCAGTTGCGCGAGCAGGCGCGTCGCGAGCAGGCTGTCGCCGCCGAGCGCGAAGAACGTCGCGTCGCGCGCGTTCGCCGCGCGGCCGAGCGCCTGTTCCCAGCAGGCGAGCAATATCGCGTGCCGCTCGCCGGCCGGCACGAATGCGTCGTGCGCGGCCGGCGTGTCGCCGAGTGCGCGCGCGAGCGCCTCCCCGACTGTCCGGCGATCGATCTTGCCGTTCGCGTTGAGCGGCCAGCGCGGCACGCACCACAGCGCATCGGGACGCATCGCGTCGGGCAAGCGGTCGCGCAACCAGTCGGCCAGCGCCGCCTGCGCGATCGGCTCGCCGACCCGGCGCGCGTCGAGGCAGGCGAACGCCGTCGAGCGCCAGCTGCGCGCATCGAGCGCAAAGCCGCACGCGTGGGCGGCCGCCGCGAGCGCGTCGTCGGGGAACGGCCGCGGCGGCGACGTATCGCCCGCGACGCTCGCGACGAGTTCACGCAGCGGCGAATCGCGCAGCACGTCGGCGAGCAGCAGGCGGCCGTCCCGCGCGAGCAGCGCGGCCGCGATCCGGAACGTGTCGCGCGGATCGTCGCGCAGGTGCGCGGCCGCGAAACTGATCACGCAATCGAATGCGCCGAGATGACGTGCGGGCAGCAAGCCGTCCTGCATCGTCTGCAATGCGGGCAGCGTTCGCGTGAAGCGTGCCTGCGCGTTGTGCAGCAGGCCCGGCGACACGTCGAACAGCGTGACGTCGAAGCGCGGATCGTCGAGCACGCCGAGCCCCGCATCGAGCGCCTGGCCCGCGCGTGCATCGAGCACCGCGATGCGCAGCGCACCCGTGTGCGCCGCGGCCTGCGCGTCCAGCGCGGCGGCGAACTCGCGCAGCGCACGAACGCCGTCCGGCAAGCGCGTCGCGAACGCGAGCGGCGCCACGCACGGGTCCAGCGGCACGCGTTGCGCGGCGGTCTCCGGATCGGCGGCGAGCGCGCGCAGCGCGGCCGTCAGAGCGTCGAGATCGGTTGCCTGCCAGGCGAGCCGGTCGAGCGCGTCGTCGATCGGGATCGATGCGGCGCCCTTTGCGCGCCCGTGCGCGAGCGGCGGCGGCGGCAGGCCCGCGTCGCCGTCGAGCAGCCGGGCGGCGACGGCGTGCGCGACGGCCGTTTCCGCCGGCATCGTGTCGACCATGTCGACTGCCGCGAGCAACGATGGCGCGGTGTCCGCCGCCGCGCAGTCGGCCGGCACGAACGCCGCGACGATGCGCGCGGCCTCGCCGTGGACGACGCTCGCACATGCGCCGTCGATCAACGGATGCGCGGCGAGCGCCGCTTCGATCTCGCCGAGTTCGATCCGGTGCCCGCGCACCTTCACCTGTCGATCCTCGCGGCCGAGGAATTCGAGCGTCCCGTCCGGCCAGTAGCGGCCGCGGTCGCCGGTGCGATACCAGCGGCCCGACGCGTGCTGCACGAAACGCTGCGCGGTCAGCTCGGGATCGTTCCGGTAGCCGCGCGCGAGACTGTCGCCACCGATCAGCAATTCGCCCGGCACGTAATCGGGCACATCGCGTCCGTCGCCATCGACGACGCGATACGCCTGCCCCGGCAACGGCCGGCCGTACGGAATCGAACGCCAGTGCGGCGGCACGTCGCGCACCGTCTGCACGTTCGACCAGATGCCGGCCTCGGTCGCGCCGCCGAGCGCGTGGAACGCACAGGCGTCGCCGCAGCGCTCGCGCAGGCGCGCCGGCAGGTCGAGCGCGATCCAGTCGCCGGACAGCAGCGCCGCGCGCACGCTGCGGCACGCGTCGCGCGCCGCCGGCACGGCCAGCGCCATTTCCAGCAGCGCGGGCGCCGAGTTCCACAGCGTCACGCGGTGCTGCGCGATCAGTTCGATCCAGCGTGCCGCATCGCGCGCTTCGTCCTGCGTCGGCAGCACGAGCTGCGCACCGGCGCCCAGCGCGCCGAACAGGTCGTACACCGACAGATCGAAATCGAGCGCCGACACCGCCAGCAGCCGGTCGTCCGCGCGCACGCCGAGCAGCGCATCGATCGCATCGATCGTGTTGACGGCCGCCGCGTGCGTCATCTGGACGCCCTTCGGCACGCCCGTCGAACCGGACGTGTAGATCACGTAAGCCGTCGCCCGCGGCGCGACCTCGAGCGGCGCGGCCAGCGGCGCATGCCGCAGCAGCGCGGCGATGCCGACATGTGGCAGCGGCCCGTCCGCGCAGGCGGTGTCGACGATCGCAGCCTTCACGCCCGCCGCGCGCTCGATCAGCGCCTTGCGCGCGACCGGCTGCGCGATGTCGAGCGGCACGTAGCACGCGCCGGCCGCCAGCACGCCGAATACGGCCGCGACCTGCTCGGGCCCGCGCGGCAAGCTGATCTCGACGGCATCGCCGTGCCCGATCCCGGCCGCGCGCAACCCGCCCGCGATCGCGAGCGCCTGCGCGGCCAGTTCGCCGCGCGTCACCGCGCGATCGCCGCACCGCACGGCGACGGCGGCCGGCTCGCGTGCGGCCAGCGCGAAGAAATCGTGATGCAGCGTGCGCGCACGGCCGGGGGCCGGCAACGCGTTGAGCGCATCGCGCACGCGCCGCTGCGCGGACGGCAACTCGACCGCGATCGGCAGCCGCCAGTCGCGATCGCACAGCGCCTGCACGAACGCGACATACGCGCCGAACATCGCGTCGATCATCCCGTCCGGAAACAGGCCGTCGACGCTGTCCCACGCAAGCAGCGCGCCGCCCGGCACGCGATAGAGCTGATGATCGAGCCATACCTGCGGCGTCTGCGAAATCATGTCGTGCAGATCGCCGAACACCTGCGCGAACGCAGCGGGCACGAACGGCTCGTCGCCGAGATTGCACGAGAACACGACCGGCGCCGCGCGCGGCGTGCCCTGCCGACGCGCATCGCGCAGCACGTCGAGCGCCGGATACGCGGCCTGCGCGATCGCACCGTGCAGCCGCTGCTGGAACGCCCGCACCGTGTCGGCCGCGCTCGCATCGGCGTGCACGTCGCATTCGACGAGCAACAGCGTCGTGAAATCGGCGATCACGCGGCCCAGATCGGGCGCATCGCCGTGCCGGTCGAACAGCGGCACGTTGAGCAGGAACGCCTGCCGGCCGCTCCAGCGCGCGAGCACCGCCGCGAATGCCGCACCGAACACCGACGACAACGTGACGCCATGCTGCGCGGCCCGCGCCTGCAGGCGCGTCAACTCGTCCGTGCTCAGCGTATGCGCGACGCGGCTGAAACGCGGCGCACGGATCGTTTCCGGCGCACGGGCGAGCGGCAGCGCCGGCCCTTCCGGCAGCGTCGCGAGCCGCGCCTGCCATGCGTCGCGCGCCGCGGCCCGCGCATCGCGCGTATCGGCCGCGCGACGCGCGAGCCAGGCCGGGAACCACGTCGACGGCGCAGCCGGCAGCGCCGACGGCTCGGCATAGGCGACGCCGATCTCCTGCATCAGCAGCCGCACGCTGTCCACGTCGGCCGCGAGCAGGTCGACGCTCAGCCACACGCGATCCTCGCCGCCGGGCATCTGCGCGAGCCCCATCATGAACACTTGCGCGTGCTCGACGTCGAGACATTCGTGCGAGCGGAATGCGCGCAGCGACGCCCATTCGGCTTCCGCTTCGGCCGCCGTCCGGTCGCGCCAGTCCGCGTGCGCGAACACCGGCGCGTCCGGCGCCGCGACGATCTGCTGGCGGCCGCCGTCGAAGCGCGCGCGCAGCATCGGATGACGCTCGCGCACGCGCCGGCACGCGGTGTCCAGCCGAACCGGATCGATCGCGCGGCTGCGGAATTCGAGAAACGCGTGGCAACTTACGTTGCCGAGCACCTCGCCGTCGCCGCGGCCGAGCCAGTACGCCTGCTGCACCGCGGACAACTCGAACGGCGCGTGCACGTCGACGGCTTCGGCCGCGACGACGGCTTCCGCCCGCGCGATGCGCGGCGCAGTCGCGAGCAACGCGGTCCACGCGCCGAGCGTCGGCGTACGCGCGAGCGCGTCGAAGGTCAGCGCATGACCGAGCCGGTTCAAGCGCGTCTGCAGATACATCAACCGGATCGAATCGAGGCCGCAGCTCAGCAGGTCCTCGTCATCGTCGAGCGACGCGATCTCGTCGACGGCTTCGTCGAGCAGCTCGGCGATCAGCGCAACGAGCCGCGCGCGACAGTCAGTGGGAGAACAACAGGAAGGATCGGAATGGTCGGTAGTGGAATCGACAACGGTCTGGCTCATGGGCACGCCTTGTATGGGTCGTTCGACGGCGGATCCGCGCGGCGGCGGCCACCTGTGAATGAGAATCTATCTCATTAACACCCATGAGCCCGGTCGATTCCTTTAGGCGGCCGGTCAGTTGTTTTAGATCGCCGCGCCCGTCAATTCCTCGTGATCCATTGCGTTGGGCGACACGCGAATATCGCTCGGCGAAATGCCGTAGCGCTTGCGGAACGCGATCGAAAAATGCGCGGGGCTGTAGCCGACGCGGTACGCGACGGTCGACACGTTCGCATCCTCCGCGCACAGCATCGCGTGCGCGGTCCGCAGCCGGTATTCCTGCAGATACGCGTACACGCTCGTGCCGAACACCTTGCGGAAGCCGGCCGTCAGCTTGCGCGAATTCATCCCGACGCGGCCCGCGAGCGCGTCGAGCGTCGGCGGGTGCTGGAGCTCGCGCGTCAGGATGTCGCTCGCCGCATACACGCGCTCGACATCCGACGACGTGACCCGCACGTCGGCCGGCGCGGACTGCCGCTGCGTGGCCAGCAACTGCGCGCTCAGCGCGGTCAGCTCGAACGCCTTCGCCTTCAGGTAGTACTCGCGCACCGCACCCTCGAACGGGCAAGTGGCGATCTGCACGGCGAGCGCCTGCAGCGCCTTCGACGCCGGGCAACTGACGATGCGCGGATCGCCGCCCGTCGGCGCGAGCATCTTCTCCGGCAGCAGGCTCAGGTTGCGGTCGAGCGCGTCGAGGCCGAGCTGCACGATCGTGTAGCGCAGCGGCACGTCGCGGTCGTAGATCTGGTGGGTCGTGAATTCGCCGTCGTTGGCGATCACGCACAGGCCCGGCCCCTTGATGCATTGCTCGGGCTGGCCCGGCACGCGGCAGCGCAACTGCCCGCTCTGCACGAGGACGAGCTTCAGCCCTTTTTCGAGCGGCTCCTCGTACCAGTCGCGGCTATCCGAGCACAGCGTGCCGCTCATGAGTTTCATGCCCGTGTCGATGTGCACCACACCCGGATGATTGCCGGGCACGAGCACCGGCGGGTGACGTCGTGACGAAGCGAAGGAGGTCGATCTCATCGGAGGTCCGTTGGTTAGGCGGCACGCGCGGACCGGCGCGCGCCGGCGGCAACCGGCCGATTGTCCGGCCGGACCGGGCGGGTGCCGCGCGACCGGCGCCCGATCGAACGAAATTGCCGCGATATCGAAAGAAACGGCGCTATCGCAGCACCTGTTACAAATGATAATACCTCTCATTTACATTTTCTGACAACTTGCCGGAACCCAAGGTCAGCGCATGCAATCCTCCCCTTCCTCCCTGGCGGCGGCCGTGCCGGCCGACGCGCCCGACTGGCCCGACGACTTCGCGCGCCGCTACCGCGACGCCGGCTACTGGCAGGACACGACGTTCTTCGACGCGCTCGATGCCTGCGCGCAGCGCCATCCCGACGCGCTCGCCGTCGTCGACGGCGCGCTGCGGCTGTGCTATCGCGATCTGCTCGCGCGCATTCGCCGCCTCGCGGGCGGCCTCGCGCGCCTCGGCCTGGTACGCGGCGACGCGGTCGTCGTCCAGTTGCCGAACGGCGCGCGCTTCATCGAGACGTGCTTCGCGCTGTTCCAGCTCGGCGTGCGGCCGGTGCTCGCGCTGCCCGCGCACCGTCACTACGAGATCGGCGCGTTCTGCCGCTTCGCCGGCGCGCGTGCTTATCTCGGCGCGTCGCAGCTCGGCGATTTCGACTGCCGGCCGCTCGCGGCCGCCTTGCAGGCCGAGTGCCCGACGCTCGAGCACATCGTGATGGCCGGCGACGACCACGCATTCACGTCGTTCGACGCGCTGTACGACGCGGCGCCCATGCTCGACTGCGCGGCGCGCGCCGACGATATCGCGTGCTTCCAGTTGTCAGGCGGCACGACCGGCACGCCGAAGCTGATTCCGCGCCGCCATCGCGAATACCTGCACAACGTGCGCGCGTGCAGCGCCGCGAGCGGGTTCGATGCCGACACCGTCTATCTGGCCGCGCTGCCGATGGCGCACAACTTCACGCTGTGCTGCCCCGGCACGATCGGCGCATTGCTCGCGGGCGGCCGGGTGGTGACGACCGCGCGGCCCGAGCCCGACCAGAGCTTCGCGCTGATTGCGCAGGAACGTGTCACGCATACCGCGCTCGTGCCGCCGCTCGCGCTGCTGTGGCTCGACGAGCAGCCGCAACGGCAGGCCGACCTGTCGAGCCTGCGCGTGCTGCAGGTCGGCGGCGCGCGGCTGATGGACCACGCGGCCGAACGCGTGACGCCCGTGCTCGGCTGCCGGTTGCAGCAGGTGTTCGGCATGGCCGAAGGGCTGATCTGCTGCACGCGGCTCGACGACGCGCCCGAACGGATCGCGCACACGCAGGGCCGCCCGGTCTCGGACGGCGACGAAGTGCGCATCGTCGACGCAACCGGCGCACCGGTCGCGCCCGGCGAGATCGGCGAACTGCAGGTACGCGGCCCGTACACGATCCGCGGCTACTACCGGCTCGCGGCGCACGACGCGACGGCATTCACGGCCGATGGCTTCTATCGCAGCGGCGACCGCGTGCGGCGCACCGCGGACGGCGACCTGGTCGTCGAAGGCCGCGACAAGGACCAGATCAACCGCGGCGGCGAGAAAGTCTCGGCCGAAGAAGTGGAAAACCTGCTGCTCGCGCATCCGCAGGTGCACGACGCGGCGGTCGTCGCGATGCCCGATCCGATGCTCGGCGAGCGGACCTGCGCGTTCGTCGTCGCGCGCGCGCCTGCCCCGTCCCGACTCGTGCTGAAACGCTACCTGCGCGACTGCGGGCTCGCGGCCTTCAAGATCCCCGACCGCATCGAATTCATGCCGCGCTTTCCCGAAACCGGCATCGGCAAGACCAGCAAGAAATCGCTGCGCGACCTGTTGCGCCGCCAGTTGCAGGCGGCCGCATGAGCGCGCACCCGACCGATTCGAACTGGATTCGCGAGTTGCGGCTGTCGCCGTGCCCGCGTGCGCAGCTCGTCTGCTTCCCGCACGCGGGCGGCACCGCGAATTTCTTTCGCGGCTGGAGCCGTGCGCTGCCGTGGGACGTCGATCTGCTCGCGCTGCAGTATCCGGGCCGCGAGGAACGCTTCGGCGAGCCGTGCCTGCCCTCGATCGAAGCGCTCGCCGGCCCCGCCGCCGACGCGCTGCAACGCTATGCGCACGCGCCGCTCGTGCTGTTCGGGCACAGCCTCGGCGCGGCGCTCGCGTACGAGGTCGCGGTACGGCTCGAGGCGCGCGGCGCCGCGCCGCTTTACGTGGCGGTGTCCGCACTGCCGCCGCCGCATCGCCAGCGCGCATCGGATCTGCACCTGCAATCCGACGCCGCGCTCGTCGGCGACGTCGCCCGGCTGTCCGGCGAGCACGCCGCGCTGCTCGCCGATCCGGAAATGCGCGCGATCTACCTGCCGATGATCCGCCACGACTACCGCGCGATCGAAACGTATCGGCGCGAGCGGCCGCCGCGCATCGATGCGCCGCTCGGCGTGATGCTGCCGCTCGCCGATACCGAGCTCGACAGCGACGAGGCGCATGCGTGGCAGGACGTCGCGGCGCGGCCGATCCGCGTCGAGACGTTCAACGGCGACCACTTCTACCTGCGACACCAATACCCGGCGGTGATCGCACATCTGGTCGAACGGATCGACCAATCCCTTCGTTACGGAAAGGAGTACACATGAAAACACCGGACGCCTGCACGGGGCTTCCCGACATTCGCGAAGCCATCGATCGTCTGGACGCCGACATCATCGACGCGCTCGGCCGGCGCATGCAGTACGTGAAAGCCGCGTCGCGCTTCAAGCCGGACGAAGCGAGCATCGCCGCGCCGGAACGGGTGGCCGCGATGCTGCCCGACCGGCGCCGCTGGGCCGAGCAGGCCGGCCTCGACGCCGACTACGTCGAGACGCTGTTCGCCCAGCTCATCGCGTGGTACATCGCGCAGCAAACGCAATACTGGCGACAACAGCGGGGGCTCGCATGAACGCCGGCCTTCCGCTGCTGCACGACACGTTCGCGCGTGCGGCCCGCCGCGCCGCCGCCACCGGCACGCCGACGCTCGCGTCGGTCTCGGTGCCGCTGCGCCCGCTCGACTTCTGCGACCTGATCGCCGCGTGGGACGACGGCGCGACGCCATGGTGCTTCCACGAAGCCGGCGATGCGTCCGTCACGCTCTACGGCTGGGACTGCGCGGCCGAACTGAGCGCCACCGGCGACACGCGCTTCGCGCAGATCGATGCGCGCTGGCGCGCCCTCGTGCGCGACGCGGTCACGGCGGGCCCGCAGCCGCCGCGGCTGGTCGGCGGCTTCCGGTTCGATGCGCAAGGCCCGCGCAGCGCGCACTGGGCATCGTTTCCCGATGCGAGCATGATGCTGGCGAAGCTGCTGATCGTGCGCGAAGGCGATGCGCACTGGGCCGTCTGCCAGCAGGTCGTCGCCGCTCACGACGATCCGGCCGCGCTCGCGCATGCGTGCCTCGCGCGGATCGAGTCGCTCGGCGCGCTTGCGCCGGCCGCGGAAGACGACGCGCCGCAACTGCTGCACACGCAGGCGCTGCAGGCCAGCGAATGGCAGCACGAAGTCCGCCGTGCGGTGGATGCGATCCACGACGGCGCGTTCGGCAAGGTCGTGCTCGCCCGCGACGTGCTCGAACAGTACGCACGGCCCGTCGCGATCGCGCCGCTGCTGCGCCGGTTGCGACGGCGCGACGCGCATGCGCACCTGTTCGCGGTCCGTCGCGACGGGGCGTGCTTCGTCGGCGCGACGCCGGAACGGCTCGCGCGTGTCGCGGCCGGCGACGTGCGCACGCATGCGCTGGCCGGTACGATCCGGCGCGGCGCCACGCCCGACGACGATCGCGCACTCGGCGCCGCGCTCATGGCGTCCGCGAAGGAACGGCTCGAGCATGCGCTCGTCGTCGACGCCATCCGTGCCGCGCTCGCGCCGCTGTCGCGTGAGCTCGACGTGCCCGATCAACCGTCGCTGCACCGGTTGCCGAAGCTTCAGCACCTGAGCACGCCGATTCGCGCGACGCTGAATGCGGAGGCGACGCTGTTGCAGGTCGTCGCGGCGCTGCACCCGACGCCGGCGGTCGCCGGCCATCCGCGCGCGCCGGCGCTCGACCATATCCGTGCGCACGAAGGCTTCGATCGCGGCTGGTATGCGGCGCCGATCGGCTGGATCGACGCGCACGGCAACGGCGATTTCATCGTCGCGCTGCGTTCGGCGCTGATCGCGGGCGGCGCGTGCCGGCTGTTCGCGGGCTGCGGCATCGTCGCCGATTCCGAGCCGGTCAACGAATATCAGGAAACCGAACTGAAGCTGTCCGGCATGCGGGCGGCGATCCGCGTGCGCGAGGCGGCGGCGGAGCGTCCGGGCCGCACGCAGGCGTCGGCTTCGTCGATGGTCGACTGATCGCGTCGACGATCAAAGCAATGGCAGCGTTTGCCGGATATGCCCGGCGAATGCTGCCGTCAGATGCGACGGCCGCTTCCGGTCGAACCTCAGCGTAATGCCCACCGCCGGCAACGGCGGCAAGCGCGGATCGCCGTGGACGATCGCGAGGTCGGCCGGCACGGCCGTCTGCGTCATCACCGCGAACGCCTGCCCCGAGCGCACCAGCGCGATCAGCCCGGCGAGACTGCTGCTCGCATACGCGACGCGGTAGTCGCGGCCGGCGCGATTCAACGCGTCGCAGGCCGCGAGGTGATCGAGCGTGTCGCGATCGGACAGCGCGAGCGGCAACGGATCGAAATGCGCGGGTTCGAGCCCCGGATAACCGATCCAGACCAGCGGCTCGCGGCGAATGACGTCGTCGGTCGCGCCGTCGTCCGGCACGGAAATCATCGCCAGATCGACCGCGCGCTTCTCCAGGTGTTCGACGAGCCGCGGCGTCGGCCCGCAGACGACTTCGACGATCGCCTGCGGATGCTGGCTCGAAAACTGCCGCAGCAGCGACGGCAGCCACACTTCGGCGTAATCGTCGGGGCACCCGAACCGGATCGTCCCCGACAGCCCCGTGCCGCACAGGTCGGCCATCGCCTCGTCGTGCAGCCGCAGGATGCGCTGCGCGTGCACGAGCAGCCGCTCGCCCGGATGCGTCAGCACGACGCCACGGCCGGTGCGCTGGAACAACGGCTGGTCGACCGCTTCCTCGAGCCGCTTCATCTGCTGGCTGAGCGCGGATTGCGTGCGGCCGACGCGCGCGGCCGCGCGGCTCAGCGCGCGCACCTCGGCGATCACGACGAACGAGCGCAGCAGGTCGATGTCGAGCGAAAGCGCCAAGGTATTAGCTCCTTTTCTACCTTGCATTAGGACTATTCGTTTCCATCAAACCAGACCCGCGCCTAGACTGCAAGCGATCCCTGCCCTTTTGCCGGAGCCGCCCGATGTCCCT
Organism: Burkholderia sp. IO2; assembly: GCF_029522185.1. Lineage (NCBI taxonomy): Bacteria > Pseudomonadati > Pseudomonadota > Betaproteobacteria > Burkholderiales > Burkholderiaceae > Burkholderia > Burkholderia sp. IO2. Next base: position 48,858 of record NZ_JAKWFH010000004.1, read on the forward strand.
GAACGACGATGCAACCTTCTGGCGCAACGCCAGGCAGCACCTGGTCCGCTACGGCGGCACGTTCGAACCGGTGATCATCGAGCGCGCGAAAGGCAGCTTCGTCTACGACGCCGATGGCCGCGCGATCCTCGATTTCACGTCGGGCCAGATGAGCGCGGTGCTCGGCCACAGCCATCCGGAGATCGTCTCCGTCATCGGCGAATACGCGGGCAAGCTCGACCATCTGTTCAGCGGGATGCTGTCGCGGCCGGTCGTCGATCTCGCGACGCGCCTCGCCGACCTCACGCCCGCCGGCCTCGACCGCGCGCTGCTGCTCAGCACCGGCGCGGAATCGAACGAGGCGGCGATCCGGATGGCGAAGCTCGTCACCGGCAAGTACGAGATCGTCGGCTTCGCGCAGTCGTGGCACGGGATGACGGGCGCCGCCGCGTCGGCCACGTACAGCGCCGGCCGCAAGGGCGTCGGCCCCGCGTCGGTCGGCTCGTTCGCGATTCCGGCGCCGTTCGCGTACCGGCCGCGCTTCGAGCGCAACGGTGCGTACGATCCGCTCGCCGAACTCGACTACGCGTTCGACCTCATCGACCGCCAGTCGAGCGGCAACCTCGCCGCGTTCATCGCGGAGCCGATCCTCAGTTCGGGCGGAATCATCGAATTGCCGGAAGGCTATATGGCCGCGCTCAAGCGCAAGTGCGAGGAACGCGGGATGCTGCTGATCCTCGACGAGGCGCAGACGGGCGTCGGCCGCACCGGCACGATGTTCGCGTGCCAGCGCGACGGCGTGACGCCCGACATCCTGACGCTGTCGAAGACGCTCGGCGCGGGGCTGCCGCTCGCGGCGATGGTCACGTCCGCGGCCATCGAGGAGCGCGCGCACGCGCTCGGCTACCTGTTCTACACGACGCACGTGTCCGACCCGCTGCCGGCGGCGGTCGGCCTGCGCGTGCTCGACGTCGTGCAGCGCGACGGTCTCGTCGCGCGCGCCAACACGATGGGCGAGCGGCTGCGGCGCGGCCTGCTCGACCTGATGGAGCGCTTCGACTGCATCGGCGACGTACGCGGGCGCGGGCTGCTGCTCGGCGTCGAGATCGTCAAGGATCGCCGCACCAGGGAGCCGGCGGACGGGCTCGGCGCGAAGATCACGCGCGAGTGCATGAACCTCGGGCTCAGCATGAACATCGTGCAGTTGCCCGGCATGGGCGGCGTGTTCCGGATCGCGCCGCCGCTGACCGTCAGCGACGAAGAGATCGACCTCGGGCTGTCGCTGCTGGAGCAGGCGATCACACGAGCGCTGTAACGCCCCCCGCCTCACGCGCGCCGTCGCGCCGGCTCAACCGGCCGGTGCGACGGACTCCCGATCGATCACGCCGCTTGCGCCGCCCATGCTTCGGCGTCGGCGCCGGCCGGCAGCCGCAGCGGGCTCGACGGATCGGTCGCCGCGCGCCACACGGCTTCGGCAACATCCTGCGCATGGGTGATCGGCCCCGATGCATCGAGCATCCGCGCAACGGCCTGGCCGACGAATTCCGCATACGCTTCATGGTCGAAGCCGTGCATGTTGGCCCGCGCGTTGTCCGCGAAACGCGTGTCGGGCGCGCGGCCCGGCAGCACCAGATGCGCGCGCACGCCGAACGGCTCGAGTTCGACCGCCATCGATTCGGTGAACGCATTCACCGCCGCCTTGCTCGCGCGGTACGCGCTGACGAGCGGCAATGCCTTCAGCGTGACGCTCGACGTGACGTTCACGACCACGCCGGCGCCGCGCGCGCGAAACTGCGGCAGCACCGCCTGCGTCATCGCGATCGTGCCGATCGTGTTGGTGTCGAACAGCGCGCGCACCGTGTCGAGCGGCGTGAGCTCGGCCGGGGCGGCCGCACCGAAGCCCGCGTTGTTGACGAGCACGTCGATCGGGCCGGCGGCCTCGATCGCGGCGCGAATGCTGTCCGCGTTCGTCACGTCGAGCGGCAGCACGCGCAAGCGCTCCGACAGCGGCAGCACGTCGTCGCCCGGCTTGCGCATCGTCGCGACGACCCGCCAGTCGCGGGCGAGGAAATGGCGCGCGATTTCGAGGCCGAAGCCGGAAGAACAGCCGGTAATCAGTACGGTCTTCATGCGAACTCCTGGGGTGTGTTGAGCATGTGTCCGTACGATAGATGGCCGGAACCGTATTCGCTACAATCGAAAATCCGCTTTTCTTTTGCGAGAGTCCGGCAATGAGCGACCCGCTGACCGAAGTCGTGACGCTGCTGCAACCCGGCGCGCGGCACGCCAAGTACGTGCGCGGCGCGAGCCCGTGGGCGATCAATCGCGTGGTCGCCGGCGAGCCGTTCTACTGTGCGGTCCTCGACGGCGGGTGCCGGATCGCGATCGACGGGCACGCGCCGATCGAGCTGCTGCCCGGCGATTTCGTGCTGATTCCGGCGGCCTACGGCGTGGCGCTGTCGAGCCTCGACGCGCCGGCGCCGGGCGTCGAAACCGCGCCGCCCGTCCCGCTCGCCCCTGGCGAGTACCGGATCGGCGACCCGACCAACCCGATCGATACGCGGATGATGGTCGGCAACTGCAGTTTCGGTTCGCCCGATGCATCGCTGCTGGTGTCGTTGCTGCCCCGCTTCGTGCACGTACGCGGCGAGCCGCGGCTGACCACGCTCGTGCAACTGGTGCGCGACGAGTCGCACGCACAGCGGCCGGCCCGCGAGATCGTGCTCGCGCGCCTGCTGGAAGTGCTGCTGATCGAGGCGCTGCGGTTCACGACCGGCACCCACGCATCTCCCGGCCTCGTGCGCGGGCTCGCCGACAGCCGCCTCGCGGCCGCGCTCCGCCGGATGCACGAACGCCCCGCGCACCCGTGGACGATCGTCGAGCTCGCGAAGGAGGCCGCGTTGTCGCGCTCGACGTTCTTCGAGCGCTTCAGCCGCGCGGTCGGCGTCGCGCCGATGGAGTACCTGCTGACGTGGCGCATGGCGCTCGCGAAGGATCTGCTCCGCCGCAACGAAGGCCGCATCGCGGAAATCGCGGCGCGCGTCGGCTACCGCTCCGCGAGCACCTTCAGCGTCGCGTTCACGCGGCATGTCGGCCGCCCGCCCGCGCAATACGCGCGCGACGAACAGATAGCGATCGAACCATGAACCGCACCGCCCGCCCCCGTCGCCTCGCCGGCTGCGGATCCATCCCGTCACGCGATGACGACGTGCGAGGAACCCGATGACGACCGCGACGAACCGAACCGGCACGACCGACCACTGGCTCGTCGCGCGCCGCGATGCGGACACCGGCATCGAAAGCCTGCACGCGCATTTCACCGGCCATGCGTACGATGCGCACGACCACGACGACATGCTGGTGGGCTTCACCGAACAGGGCGTGCAGCGCTTCCAGTGCCACCGCTCGCTGCATACCAGCGTGCCGGGCCGCGCGATCCTGATCGAGCCGGGCGCGATGCACGATGGCCACGCGCCCCAAGCCGGCGGCTTCACGTACGGGATGCTGTACCTGCCGCAGGCATGGGTCGAGCGCGCCGCGCGCCGGCTCGACCTGCCGGGCCTCGGCAGCGTCGAAGCGACGTTCGGCCATACGCTCGTCGACGATCGCGGCCTCGTCGACGCGATCCGGAACGCGTTCTTCGCGATCCACGACAACGAAGGCCGGCTCGCACGCGACCAGACGCTCGACCGCTTGCTGATGCGGCTCGGCAGCCAGCTGGGCGGCCCGCTCGCGCTGGAAAGCGCCGTCGTGCCGCCCGCGATCGCGCGCGTGCGCGACCTGCTGCACGCACACATGGACGGCAACCTCGGCCTCGACGAACTCGCGAGCGTCGCCGGCATCGACCGGTTCCGGCTGACGCGGATGTTCCAGCGTGCGTTCGGCACGTCGCCGCACGCGTATCTCGTGCGCCTGCGGCTGCGTGCCGCGCGCAAGCTGCTCGCCGCCGGCCGCACGCCCGCGCAGGCGGCCGCCGACGTCGGCTTCGCCGACCAGAGCCACCTCGGCCGCTGGTTCCGCCGCGCGTACCGGATCACGCCGGCCGCGTACCGGCAACTTTGCACAAACGTTCCAGACTGATCGCGCGCGCCGTCCGATCATGGGCGCTCCAACCAGGAGCAAGCATGTTCGATACCAAAGTAGCGCTGATCGTGCGCGACGATCTCGCGGCGTGGCAGAAACTCAATGTGGTCGCGTTTCTCGCGACGGGTGTCGCGGCCGGTGCGCCGGACGCCCTCGGCGAGCCTTACGAGGATGCGGCCGGGCGCCGTTACAGCCGGATGCTGGGCCAGCCGATGCTGGTGTTCGCGGCCGACCTGAACGGCTTGCAGGCCGCGCACCGGCAGGCGCTGTCGCGCGAACTGACGATCGTGCCCTACGTGCGCGCGATGTTTTCGACCGGGCACGACGCGGCCAACCGCGCGGCGTTTCGCGCCGAGGATGCGGACAATCCCGATCTGGTCGGCCTGGCGCTGCACGGGCCGAAGAAGGCCGTCGACAAGGCGGTGAAGGGGCTGGCGCTGCATGCGTGAACGCCGGCGTACCCGACTCCCGTCGCCGGCTCAGCGATGCGCGAGCACGTTGACGAGCTTGCCGAACGGGTCGCGCACGTAAAACCGCCGTACGCCCCACGGTTCGTCGGCCGGCCCGTATTCGACGGACATGCCGGCCGCCCGAACCCGCGCGAGCGCTTCATCGACATCGTCGACCTCGATCGACAGATCGGGCGTCGGCGTGCCCGATCCGCCGTGCGACGCGAAGCTGATCTGCACGTCCATCTGCTCGGCGTTGCCGTAGGTCGCGATCCAGCCGTGGTCCATCAGCAGGTCGAGACCGAAGATCCGTTGGTAGAAGCGCCTGGCGTCGTCGATCGAGCGTGTATCGACGTTGGCGACGATCCGTTTGACTTTCATCGGGTTCCTTCACGAGTCGGGCAGTCTCGCGAAGCTACACCGGAACCGCGCGCGCAACCAGTGCGTCAGCGGCCGGCCGTCTCCATGTCCGAGCAGCGCGGCCGCGCGGGCCGCGCGCCGTGCTTGCCGGCCAGCCAGACGCCGATCGCGACGACGACGATGCCGACGTAGGTCGTCACCTCGATCCGGTCGCCGAACATCCATGCGGCCCACAGCAGCGTCACCGGCGGTTCGAGATAGACGAGCGTCGCCACGCGCGTCGCGGGCATGCGCTTGAGGAGCGCCCACAGCGACAGGTAAGCGATGAAAGTCGAGAACACCGTCAGCCACACGACCGACACCCACACGTTCGGCTGCGTCGGCACATGCAGGTCGCCGGTGACGAGCCCGCACGCCGCGAACAGCACGAGGCTCACGCAACCCTGCACGAACAGCGGCAGGAACAGCCCGTCCTCGTTGCTGCGCGCGGCCGTCAGCGCGCGGCGGCGCTGATAGATCGTCGCGATCGACAGTCCGAACGCGGACACCAGCGGCAGCAGGTACATCACGATCCCGACCGACCCGGCCGGCAACGCATATTGCCCGCCGATCACGATGCCCACGCCGACGAACCCGACGACGAGCCCGGCCCACTGGCGCGCCCCGCTGCGCTCGCTGCCGCCGAACGACGTCATCGCCGCCGTGATGAGAGGTTGCAACGCCGCGACGATCGCGGCGATGCCCGGCGGCAGGCCATGCTGGATCGCGACGTACACACAGGCCAGATAGAGGAACTGCGACAGGAAGCCGATCACCGCGTGATAGCGGATTTTTTCGAGCGTCAGACGCGCGAGCTGGCGATTGAGGACGATCGCAAGGCACAGCGTGACGAGCAGGAACCGCCAGAACAGCAGATTGAACGCGCCGGCCGTCTCCGCGCCGAGCTTGGCGCCGATGAACCCGGAACTCCACGACAGGACGAAAACGAGTTGGAGCAGGAAAAGCTGCATGGCGCGACGGTTCTCAGAAAGTGGCCGGAGCCAGACGCTGGTCGCCCAGGTCTTCCGGCCGGATCGGTTCGAGCCCCAGGCGCAGGTACTGCAATTCGGCGTCGTCCCGAAGGGCACGCTGCAGCGCCAGCCAGTTGACGACGGTGCGCGGAATACCGTCGTCCGACGCGAGATGCCAGAACCCGTTGTCGTCCTCGCGCGTGGTCGGGCAATGAAACGACAGCACCAGCGACATGCGACGCCCGCCCTGAACCGGTTCGACGCCATGAAACAACTTGCTGCCGTAGATCAGCAGCGCATCGCCCGCGTTGTCCAGATTCGCGGTCTTGACGTGTCGGCGCGCCCGATCGTGGCGATCGAACGTCTCCGCCATCGATTCGTAGAACAGAAAGTTGCCGCCTTCGTACTCGGCGCGATCCGACAACACGATGTTCAGCACGAAACTGGTGCCGTCGGTATGCCACATGCCCAGTTGTTCCTTGCCGTCGCGCTGGTCCGTCGGATAGTAGTAATTGAACTGCGAGCGCGCATTGGCCATCGGGTACGGAATCAACGGCACGCCGGCGAGGCGCGACACCCGCAGCAGGAACGCGCGATCGTGCATCATGTCGTCGATGAACCGCGAGCGGTTCGTCACCGCACGCACGCGCTTCGAGATGATCCAGTTGCTGCTCGACGCACTGCGCTCCAGCGCGCGGCCGATCTCGCGCAACGCGTCGACCGCTTCGTCGGAAAACAAGCCGCGCAGGTGACACACCGCGTTCAGCGCATCCGAGCGCGTACCGCGCATCGGCACGTCGCGATAGCCGAGATCGTCGAGGTTGCGGCGGTAGCGCACCTCGTAGCCGTCGCGCAGGCACGCGCTGGACCAGCGCATCGGTTCCGTCGATGCGTCGAGCCTGCCGCCGACGTTCGCGCCGACGGACAGCGACGTCCGCAGCGCCAGCCTCACCCGGCCGAACCCGCGCGCAAACACCGGCAATGCATTTCCCTTGTTCATCGCGTGCCTCGCTGTCGACGTTTCGCCATTCAGCCCTTGAACTGCGCAATCTGGTACACGACGCTGCCATCCCCGCTGCGCAGCTCGTCGATTACGCGGCAATTGCCGTGGCTCAGGCGAACGTGGCGGAATTGCTCCGGCGTGTATTTCAGGCAGACGTTGGTGATCAGATGCCCGTCGGCCCCCGCTTTCGACACCGGCTGCAGCGTGACCGCCACATGGAACTGGTCGCCCAGCAGATTGAGCCGCACGATCGACACGTGATGCTTGCCGAGCGGCTCGAAACCCTGCTGCCGGCTGACGATTTCGGAGAACCGCACCATGTTCTCGTTCTGGTAGAAGTTGTAGATGGGCTCTTCGCGCCCTTCCACGAGCAACTGCATCTCCGACACGACGTAAGTCGACTTGCCGCCGAGATTGCGAATCAGCCGGCCGATCGTCACCGGCAGCTCGTTGCCTTCCTGGAATCCGAGCATCGTGATGAACGTCACGTCCTGGCCCAGGTCGATATGGTTCCACTGCACGTTCCGGTAATCGTCGGCGATGTAGTTGAAACAGCCCGGCGTTTTCAGGAACGGCATGATCGCGTGCCGCATCGCGTCTTCCGACGACTCGTTGATGTCGACGGCCGTGTAACGCAGATGGTTCGGGCCGCCGCCGCTGACCGCCTTCATCAGCTCGGTCGTCTTGACCGGCTCGGGCCCGAGCTCGATGTAATGCAGATGGCGGCCGCGCGACAACGTCGCGAGCCGCTCGCTCAATGCGCCGATCGCTTCGCGTAACGACCCGTTACCGTCGCGATCCGCGCACAACGCCGGGCTTCGCACGCCCAGCTCGTTCAGGTTGCGCATCAGCGCAAAGACTTCGCGCCCCGCTTCCCGCCGCCGCGCGTCATCGTCCGTGCGATGCAACGTCGAATATTTTTCGTGATTCTCGACCGTCCATACCGACTCCGCCTTCAGCTTCCTGTCCCGCACCAATGCATCTACGACAAAATCATTGATCGACATGAATCGTTCCCCGGATGCGTGCAACGCCCGACCGGCTGCCTGCCGTTGTCTGCCTGTTGACCCGAGAATATGGGATGCCCAATAATTCCGTCAATCGACATTACCTGAATCACTGATTCGGAAAAACCAAATCATGCCGCGTACCCTGGACGTCGACCTGCTGCGTACCTTCCACGCCGTCGCGAAGCTCGGCCGCTTCAAGGATGCGGCCGTTCATGTAAACCGCAGCCCGTCGTCGGTCACCGCGCAGATTCAGAAGCTGGAAGAGATGGTCGCGCAGCGGCTGTTCACGCGAAACAACCAGGCGGTCGAACTCACGCAGTTCGGCCACAAGCTGCTGAGCGACACCACCGAGTTCCTGCTGAGCCACGACCGGCTCGTCGAATCGCTGTCGCCGCAGATGCTGACCGGCAAGCTGCGGCTCGGCATCCCCGATTCCTACGCCGCGCACTTCATGGCCGAATTCCTGCCGCGCTTCGCCGCCGACCGGCCGCTGCTGGAACTGACGGTCGAAGCGCGCTCCAGCGAAGAGTTGCAACTGCTGTTCTCGCGTGGCCAGCTCGACATCACGATCGCCGTGGTGCCGAAAGCGCTGCCGCACGCCGAACTGCTCAGCAAGACGCATCCGGTGTGGGTCGCCGCGCGCACCTTCAAGTTCAATCCCGATGCGCCGCTACCGATCGCGGTGCAACTGCAGGGCTGCCCGTACCGCGACACCGCGCTGAATGCGCTGAAGAAGGCGAAGATCGCGCACCGGATGCTGCTCGAAAGCGCCAGTTCTCCGGCGGTCGAAGCGTGTATCGCGAACGGGCTGGCGGTCGGCCTGATCGAGCACGATCGCGTGTCGGGCAACCTGACGAGCCACGTCGCCGGGATCGTGCTGCCCGATCTGCCGCCGCACCTGATCACGGTGCTGACGGACGACAGCAATCGCGCCGCGCTGCATCTGCGCGACGTACTGAAAAGCACGTTCAGGATCGGATAACGAAGACAAGGCCGGGAACCCGGCCTTGCAAGCAGAAGTGAACCGCCGGAAAAACTGCCGCCGGCCCGTTGCAGGCCGGCGGGCTTTCTCTCGTCAACCGCCGAGATACGCCTGCTTGATGCGGTCGTTCGCGAGCAGGTTCGCGCCCGTGTCGGCCAGCACCACGCGCCCCGTTTCGAGCACGTAGCCGCGGTCGGCCACACCGAGCGCCTTGTTCGCATTCTGCTCGACGAGGAACACCGTGACGCCTTCGTCGCGGATCGTGCGGATGATGTCGAAGATCTGCGCGATCACGAGCGGCGCGAGGCCGAGCGTCGGCTCGTCGAGCAGCAGCAAACGCGGCTTGCTCATCAGCGCGCGGCCGATCGCCAGCATCTGCTGCTCGCCGCCCGACATCGTGCCGGCCCGCTGCGCCGCGCGTTCCTTCAGGCGCGGAAACAGCTTGAACACGTGCTCGATGCCGTCGTCGATCTCGTGACGGCTCGCGAAGAAGCCGCCCATCTTCAGGTTCTCGAGCACCGTCAGGCTCGGGAACACGCGCCGCCCTTCCGGAGAAATCGCCATTCCCTGCCGCATGATCTGGTGCGTCGACATCGCGGTGATGTCGTTGCCCTCGAACAGCACGCGGCCCGACGACGCGCGCGGCGTGCCGCACACGGTCATCATCAGCGTCGTCTTGCCGGCGCCGTTGCTGCCGATCAGCGTGACGATCTCGCCCTTGTTCACTTCGATCGACACGCCCGCGAGCGCTTCGACCGCGCCGTAGTGCGTATGGACCTGTTCCAGCTTCAGCATCACTCTTCCCCCAGATACGCCTTGATCACGCGCGGGTCGTTGCGGACCGCTTCCGGCGTGCCGATCACGATCGGCCGGCCGTGCTCCATCACGAGGATGCGGTCGGACACGCCCATCACGAGGCTCATGTCGTGTTCGATCAGCAGCACCGACACGCCGAATTCACGGCGCAGCTTGTCGATCAGGTGCTGCAGCTCGATCTTTTCCTGCGGGTTGAGGCCCGCCGCCGGCTCGTCGAGCATCAGCAGGCGCGGCTCGGTGATCATGCAGCGCGCGATCTCCAGACGCCGCTGGTGCCCGTACGACAGCGTGCCGGCCGGCCGGTTGGCGACCGACGTCAGCCCCATCCGGTCGAGCCACACGGCCGCGCGTTCGAGCGCTGCCTGCTCGGCATGACGATACGCGGGCGTCGCGAACAGGCCGTGCAGCAGCCCGGCCTTCACCTTGCGATGCTGCGCGACGAGCAGGTTCTCGACGACGGTCAGCGACTTGAACAGCCGGATGTTCTGGAACGTCCGCACCAGGCCCTTCAACGCGATCTTGTGGCTCGGCAGCCCGCCAATCGCGTGGCCGTCGAGCACCACGTCGCCGCCGGTCGGCTTGTAGAAGCCGCCGACGCAGTTGAACACCGTGGTCTTGCCCGCGCCGTTCGGCCCGATGATCGCGAACACCTCGTCGCGGCGCACGTCGAAATCGATGCCGTCCACCGCGAGCAACCCGCCGAAGCGCATCTGCAGCCCGGCCACCTTCAACAATTCTGCATTCGCGCTCATTGCGGCAACTCCACGTGGGGACGGCTCGCGGGCAACAGGCCCTGCGGACGCCACATCATCATCAACACCATCACGAGACCGAAGATCAGCATCCGGTATTCGGCGAAGCCGCGCGCGACTTCCGGCAGCACGGTCAGCAGGATCGCCGCGAGAATCACGCCGAGCTGCGAGCCCATCCCGCCGAGCACGACGATCGCGAGGATCAGCGCCGATTCGATGAAGGTGAACGATTCGGGATTCACGAGGCCCTGACGCGCCGCGAAGAACGCGCCGCCGATCCCCGCGAACGCCGCGCCGAGCGTGAACGCCGACAGCTTGATGCGCGTCGGGTTGAGACCCAGCGAACGGCACGCGATCTCGTCGTCGCGCAGCGCTTCCCACGCACGGCCCATCGGCATGCGGATCAGGCGGCTCGTCACGAACAGCGTGAAGCCCACCAGCAGCAGCGCGATCAGGTACAGGAAGATCACCATGTGCTCGCCGCTGTATTCCAGCCCGATCAGTTCATGGAAGGTCTTCGCGCCTTCGACGCTCGCCGAGCGCGCCATCTCGAAGCCGAACACCGTGGGCTTCGGAATGCTCGAGATGCCGTCCGGGCCGCCGGTGAGGCTCGTCAGGTTGTTCGCGAGCAGGCGGATGATTTCGCCGAAGCCGAGCGTGACGATCGCCAGATAGTCGCCGCGCAACCGCAGCACCGGGAAGCCGAGCAGGAAGCCGAACGTCGCCGCGGCGATCGCCGCGATCGGCAGGCATTCCCAGAACGACAGCCCGAAATACTGGTTCAGCATCGCGTACGTATAGCCGCCGACCGCGTAGAACCCGACGTAGCCGAGATCCAGCAGCCCCGCGAAACCGACCACGATGTTCAGCCCGAGGCCGAGGATCACGTAGATCAGCGCGAGCGTCGCGACGTCCACCGCGCCGCGCGAGCCGAAGAACGGCCACACGAGGCCGACCGCGAGCAGCACCCAGATGATCACGCGCTGCTGCCGCGCGCCCATCGTCGGCGCCGCCGGCAGCTTCACGACCGCTTTCGCGCGCATCAGCCACGGCTTGAACAACTGGAACAGGAACACGGCCGCGACCGCGATCCACACCGGGCGCCAGTGCGGCGTCAGCACCACCTGATAGCCGTCGAGCTTCAGTTGCAGCCCGAGCACCGGAATCGTGAGGATCGCCGTCAGGATCGCGGCGGCCACGGCGTTCTTCAGCGCCTGGCCGAACGACGCGTCGGCGGCCGGGCGGCGAACGGAAATGACTTGACTCATCTGCGTCTCCCTCAAACCTTTTCGATGTCCGACTTGCCGAGCAGGCCGGTCGGGCGGAAGAGCAGGATCAGCACGAGCAGGCCGAACGCGACCACGTCCTTGTACTCGGCCGGCATGTAGCCCGCGGCGAAGGTTTCGGCGAGGCCCAGCAGCACGCCGCCGAGCATCGCGCCCGGAATGCTGCCGATCCCGCCGAGCACCGCGGCAGTGAACGCCTTGATGCCCGCGACGAAGCCGATATACGGATTCAGCTTGCCGATCGTCAGCCCGATCAGCACGCCGCCGACGGCCGCCAGCATCGCGCCGAGCACGAACGTGAACGAGATCACGCGGTTCGTGTCGATGCCGAGCAGGTTCGCCATCTTCATGTCTTCCGCGCACGCACGGCACGCACGCCCCATCCGCGAATGCGAGATGAACAGCGTGAGCGCGATCATCAGCACGATCGTCACGCAGACGATCAGCAGACGCGCATACGGAATCGTCACGTCGTAGTCGCCGCCGAGATGGATGTCGAATGCGCCGGAGATCAGCACGGGCACCGACACGTCGCGCGCGCCCTGGCCGATCTGCACGTAGTTCTGCAGGAAGATCGACATGCCGATCGCGGAGATCAGCGGCACGAGGCGCGGGCCGCCGCGCAGCGGGCGATACGCGACGCGCTCGACCGCGAAGCCGTACAGGCCGGTGACGATCACCGACACGATCAGCGCGGCGCCGAGCACGAGCGGCAGCGGATAGCCGGCGGAGATGCCGATGGCCGTCAGGGTCACGAGGCCCACGTACGCGCCGATCATGTAGATCTCGCCGTGGGCGAAGTTGATCATGCCGATGATGCCGTAGACCATCGAATAGCCGATGGCGATCAACGCATAGATCGCACCCAGCGTCAGGCCGTTGACCAGCTGCTGGGCGAATTGAGGAAAGAAGTCAGTCATGTGCGGGAAGCTCCCGTTGGCGCTGGGTCACATGCCGTCGCCGGATCACGGCGCTCGGCCGCGCGCAACGCACGGTGTCGTCTCGGGCCGCCCGCTGGCGCGCATGGGGCAGATGCGCGGCCAATACGCACCCGCCCCGTCCGGGTTTCGGACAGGGCGGGTGCGCGGGCGGGTACTCCGTTGTTACTTGGCGGCGGTCTTCGTCGCGTCCTTGTGCCACGTGTACACGACGAACTTGAACGCCTTCAGGTCGCCCTGTGCGTCATACGCGACCTTGCCGATCGGCGTGTCGAACGTCGTCTTGTGCATGTACGCGGCCACCTTCGTCGGGTCGGTCGTCTTCGCGCCCGCGATCGAGTCGGCGATGATCTTCACCGCGGCGTACGACGGCATCTGGAACGGACCGTTCGGGTCGCGCTTCTTGTCCGCGAACGCCTTCACGAGCGCCGCGTTGGCCGGATCGGCCGAGAAGTCGGCCGGCAGCGTCACGAGCATGCCTTCCGAAGCCGGGCCGGCGATCGCCGTCACGTCCTTGTTGCCCACGCCTTCAGGCCCCATGAACGTCGCTTTCACGCCCTGCTCGCGCGCCTGGCGCATCAGCAGGCCCATTTCCGGGTGGTAGCCGCCGAAGTAGACGAAATCGACGCCTTGCGACTTCAGCTTCGTGATGATCGCCGAGTAGTCCGAATCGCCGGCGTTGATGCCTTCGAACAGCACGACCGGGATCTTCGCGGCTTCGAGGTCCTTCTTCACCGACGACGCGATGCCCTGGCCGTACGACTGCTTGTCGTGCAGGACCGCGACCTTCTTCGGCTTCACGTTGTTGATGATGTAGTGCGCGGCGGCCGGGCCTTGCTGGTCGTCACGGCCGATCGTGCGGAAAATGAAGTGGCGCTTCTTGCCTTCCGTCAGTTGCGGCGCGGTGGCCGACGGCGTGACCATCACGATGCCTTCGTTCTCGTAGATGTCCGACGCGGGAATCGTCGAACCCGAGCACACGTGACCGATCACGTACTTGATCTTCTGGCTGACGATCTTGTTGGCGACGGCGACGGCCTGCTTCGGTTCGCACGCGTCGTCCATCATCACCACTTCGAACTTGTTGCCGCCCGCACCGCCTGCCGCGTTGATCTGTTCGATCGCGGTCAGCGCGCCGGCCTTCACCATGTCGCCGTACTGGGCGACCGAGCCGCTCATCGGACCAGCGATGGCGATCTTCACGGTTTCCGCTTGCGCGGCGGCGGCGCCGGCGGCGAACAGCACGGCGGCGACGGAAATGGACGTAAGACGGGACAGCGTCATCTGGGAGCTCCTCGATGTTGTTTAGTCATACGGGCAAAGGCGGCATGACTTGCGCAATCGAACAGCACCCGGGGCGAGGACATGGGACACGCCCGAGACACATAGAAGACGGAACTCCGGCGGAATGTTGCGTAGCGGGGCCCGGCTCTTGCAGTCCCCGAAGGGGACGTCTGGTTCGGAAAGACATCGTGATGCGTCTTGCATTGCGCAAGCGTTTCGCCTGCCCCGCTTGCCAAATCGCTCGTTCGGAGGGATGGTCCGACAGCCATTGGCAAGGCAGTCGAAATTATATGGGCGTTTTTCAATCGTCTGTCAAAAATGCCTGTCGATTGAGGGAAAACACGTACGTTTTTGAGATGGGTGGGTGGCGATGCGGGCGCAACCTCGGCGCGGCGACAACGTTTGCTTCGAGTGCAATCGGGTTGCTATTTTGGCAAGGAGGTGGGGGCGGGTTCCTTGCTGGGCTTGGCGTTCGGCGACGGGGATTTCCCGGTGATGCATTTTTTAGGTTGCCAAGGGCCCTGGTCGCTGGGGATCAATCGACTGATGATTGTGTTGGCACGCACCAGGACGGAGCGCTCAGTGAGGCGGCAAATATTACTGTTTATCTGCGAAACCAAACAATCTGAAAGCTTTTTGATATTTTCATGAAATAATACGAGCTCGCTTCTGCAATCCAGCCAGCCTCCCTGCAAGTCGCGTTCGCCGCGCCTCGCAGTCGCTTCAGGGCCGCTTCGACGCCCCCTCGTCGCTCAGCCGCCAGCCAGTGATCTGCCGTTTTTGTTCAATGCACATCACCTGCTTCGGATCGCCCATGAATTGCCCAGTCCGCCTCTCTTCCGCCGCCGCGATCGCGTGCGCGCTTTCTGTTTCTGCTGCCCATGCTTCGGGACGCGATACGCTGACCGATCGGTCGGCCGGTGCCAATGTGTTTCGCTCGGAGCGGCGTGCGGCTGCTCGGGATGACGGGCGCGCGGTGAGGATGAGCCGCCCACGCGTACAGTTCGCCGCGCCTGCCGAACGTAGCCCGTTCGATACGCCGGATACGCGGCCATTGCGGGTAACGAGTGATGCGCTGGTGGCGCCGCTGCCCGCTTCTTCCGGGCGTGAACCCGATTTCGTCTTGCCGCCGAACCGCGTCGCGCTCGGCGCGGGCGGGAACGATAGTCTGGGTCGCGCAGTGCCCGGGTATGAGCAGCGCGAGCAAAACTGGAATGAATACCTGCGCGCGAATGGTTCTCGGCCTGCTGGTCGTGGCGGCTCGTATGCGCCGCAGCGGCCGTACGATGCGCCGCGTGGTCCTCACGGGGCGCCGAATCCGTTCGATCCGTCGGTGCCGCAGCCAGAGACGCGGACGTTTTATGACAATGGATCGGGGACGAAGTGCACGGCTACCGGTGGTGCGAGGACGTCGCGGTCGTCTTGCGATATTGCTTGGTGAAGTGGGGTTTCGGGGTAGCGGCCGCTTACGGCTGGTCTACCCTGCCCGGCACGCTGCGCGACGTTGCGCTGCGCGGTCGCATTTCGCGGCGTTGCCTTTTCATGTGCGTGATGATTACGCCTGCCCGGCTCAATATCAATCCGCGCCTTGCGCGCCCGGGACAAAACACGCATCGTTGATCAGCCACATTCCACGTCCCCGTCATCCTCATTCAGCGGGAAAGTCCCCATTTTTATAGCTGCTCCACAAAACCCTAACGGGCCAGCTATCCGGTTTCCCTGCCAACATGCTCTTTGCGATCAGTTCGACGTCGTCTGAAACTCTTCCGGCGATGTCGGAATTTCCCGAGACTCGAAACGAGAGTTTGAACGCCTTCTCTCTAATAGAATCCAAGAATTTCTTGTCGTCAGCCACGAGGGTGAGTCTATCGACCTCGTTAAATGCCTGCATCCAGTGATCGTCGAATGATGCGGCATCCCTTTTGCCAAGTAGGCCATCGAAATCCAGTCTAGCAAAAAAATCGAAAAAGCCCGGCTTGGATATCTCCGAATCGATACTATTCAAAATCTCATTTGGCATTCAACAATCCCTGTTCCTTGTGCCGTTGGCGCCAGAGCAGCGCTACCGTCAGTATAGATTCTCACACCCTCCGGGCTGAGGGATAACTACCATTGAGCTTCCAGATCCGCCGCCCATACACGTCATACTCGAAGCGCTTGTCCTCGAATACCTTGAGCCGGTTGTGCTCGACGTAGCCACCCGGGTGATCGCTCGACACCAGGTTAGCCGCCGCATCCCAGCGAAACACTTCCGACGGCAATCCCGGCCCGCCGCCTGTTCGATGCGCCCCGTCGGGTCATACCGATAGCTCGTCGCGCCGTAGCGTTGATCGCGCTTCTGATCACGTCGCCTGCAGCAGGCGTAGTGCCACTGCTTCGCAAGCAACTCGCCGCCCGCCGTACCGTGCTGTGCGGTTTGTCGAGCACGGCGCCCCACTGCGTCATACCCGAAATGGCTCATCAGCTTGCCCTGCGTCCGCAGCACCTCGCGATGCAGATCATCCCGTTCGATGTCCGCAACCGCGGCACCGTCGAAACGAATCTGGTGCGCGTGCCCCGACCCGGAATGCAGCCAATCGATCGTGCGCCCGCCAGAAATCGTCGTGCTGACGCGGTTGCCAAGTTCGTCGTAGGTGTGTGCGAGCCAGCCGGTCGGCGTGTATTCCTCGACGACTTCTCCACGCTTGTCGTACTTCAGGCTGACGCGATTCTTCAGCGATGGTCCGCGCGCGGCGAGCGTGTACAACTCGGCCGATGTGATCCGGCCCGCCTCGTCATACCGGTATTCGCAACGTTCGTGCGCGACGTGCTTCGCCGTCAACCGCCCGATCACATCGCGTTCGTATCGCGTCTCGATCTGCCCGTCGCGCACGATCGTGCCTTGCCCGCAAACGTCGTACTCGTACGCACGCTTGTGTCCATCGAGACCAATCTGCGCGGAAACGAGATCGCGACGGTCATACTGAAAGCGATAAGTCTCACGGTCCTCGTCGGTCAGGCTCGCCAACCGGTACGCCTCGTCATAGCCGAACTGCACGACCCGCCCAGCCGCATCCGTTCGAGACGAGAGCAATCCCCGCGGATTGACTTCGTAGCGCGTGCTGCCCTGATTCGCATCAATGACCTCGACGAGACGCCCCGCCGCATCGTACCGAAACGTTAGACGCGCACCATCGACCGTCCCGATCCCCGTGCCCCCCCATCGCATCCGTTTCGCACACGGTAGCCTGCCCGGCCGCATCGGTCACCCGCGTGAGCGCACCGCGTGCGTCATACGCAAACCGCGACGCAAACCGCGTGACCTTGCCCGAGCAATCGGTATACGCGATCAAGCCAGCGCCGTTAAGACGGCATGCGCATTAGACATTCGCGCAAGCGCTTAATCAATTCTGGGTTTCCAGTGCAATCTATGGGGCGAATATTGTCGAGCGCCGGGACACTCGAATTTATCCACTTCTGTGCAGACTTCGGCCCAGCAACCCAGTAGATCGTATAAGCAAGATCAAGTTGACCATTTAGATCCTTGGCGAGATTCTGGACCTCTGGCAAATCCTTATATTTCGCGAAAAGATCGGAGAACTCCTTCCAGCTATCGTCGCCTGCATAATACTGTTCTAGCTGATTCAAATCAGAACCCTCCAAAGGAAATTAAATTGGCACCATCGGGATTCCGTGCCGACGGCGCAAGAATTCCATCATAGCCGTTCTGGCTGGCCCAGTCCCCCAGTTTGTGAGTGTATTCGTAGTTGTTCCCGGTGATGTCTTCAAGTGTGAACGGCATATCCATTGCCGCCGCAGTTTGCTTTCGCACGCTAGGGTCCGTCAAATCCAAGACATTATTAAGCGTCACGTCCTTGCTGATCAATTCCCGTGTCGACAGATCGACATCCCAATGCGTCACCTCAGCAAGAGCGGTCGCGGGCGAATCCGCACCATAGACGCCACCCAGACCTTTCTTGGTGTATCGATGCCGTGCCGCAACGTTCCATTCGTGCGCGTCCCACGTTGTGTCGAATCGCTCCGGCATCTCATAGCGATAGGCTCGCATACTGATCTTCTTTCCTGCTGGCTTGCATCCCTGCAAACCCAACGGATCAATCCATTGGGAGGGATCATGCACGTACGCTTGCGTCCGAGCTCCACCAAGCAGTCCGATCGGGTCCGCGCTTAGGTACTGTCCAGAATCTGGATCGTAATACCGGTTCAGGTTGTAGTTCAGTCCCGTCTCGTCATCCGCCCATTGACCGGAGAAGCGCAGTGTCGTATCGATTGAAGTCGCGCCGCAGTCCGCGTCATTGGCTGGTCGCTTGACCGGCAACAACTTTCCCCATAACGAATAGGCGGCTTTCCAGACGGGTCGCCCCTGTTCATCGAACACCGTCTTCGGCCGGCCTATTTGATCCGTCAAGATAGGGAAGAGACCATCGTCTGTCTCCTGCGCGAGCGGCGAAAAACTGCCCGGCTCGATATGCCAGGTCACGACTTGGCCCGTCGTGCCGTCGCGCTGCTCGATCCAGCGTTCGGCAAGCATCGGACCGTCCCACAGGAACTTCACCGTTTCGCGGCCGCCGACTTGCTGCTTCTCGATCCGGCGATTGAAAGCGTCGTAGCGATACGCCCAAACACCGCGCTCGGGCGTAACGACCCTCACGAGCCGATTGAGCCCGTCCCACGTGTATTGCCACGTTTTCGGCCTGAACCCCGGCTGTTCGACCGTCTTCTCGATCGTGCGGCCACGTGCATCGTATTGATAGCGTGCGTAGCCAACCTGTTCCGGCAGACCTCCGCGGCGATAGTGGTGGGCATCCACGGGTGCCCGTTGCCCGTGCGCGGCAATGTTCATCACAGCGTCGTAGCGGAAGTGCTCGCTCGGCTGCAGCAGACTTTCTGCGCAGATGATCTGGCCGCGCTCATCGCGCTGGTAGGTGAGCGTATCCGCGCCGGTGTCGACTCGCTCCAGTTGCCCGGCTGCGTCGTAGTGATAGACCTGCCGCGTCAATTGCTCGAGCGCCCGGGCCGGATCGGCTTGCAAGGCATCGAAGGCTACGGCAGGCCCAGCAATCTGCCGGCGTATCCGGCCGAGCGCATCGTACTGTTGCTGCGCGACAAAATCTCCCGCCTCGCGGCCAATCTCGCGCCCTAACCGATCACGCCGGATCGTCAGTTCCCCGACTTGCGTCAAAGCCCCGGATACATCGTACGCATAGGCGGTCTCGCGCCTAGGTGTCATCCGCAGACGGCGTTGTCCATCGGCGTCGTAGACGTGCCGCAACAGTTCGCCATGCTGATCTTCGCCGATCAAGCGGCCATTCCTGTCGTAGGCAAAGCGCGTCACATGAGCGTGCTCACCCTGGACCTCCGCCGACGCCAATCGGCCGCTCGCATCGTAGCGGTAGGCAAGCTTCACGTCGCCGGCATCGATCTCGATGAGTCGGTCGGATGCATCGTACGTATAGCGCCACTGGCCACCGTCGGGCAGTGTCTTCGTCAGCAGGCGACCGACGGCATCGCGCTCGTATTCGGTCGCGCGGCCTCCCCAGTCAATTTCGGCCGCGAGACGTCCGGCCGCGTCGTAGCGGTATGTGTAAGTCTCTCCCAGCGCATTGATAACCTTCGTCAGCCGGGTCGCATGGTCGTACTCAAAACGCGTTGCATGTCCGGCCGCGTCGATCGACGCAGTAAGCAGGTCGAATGGACCGTAGGTTCGCTGGATCGTACGTCCTAGCGGATCGATCCACTCGACGGGCAGGCTCTCGCTGTTATAGCGTGCCCTCGATACCGAGCCATCAGGGCGCGTAACCGCACTCAGCAGACCGCGCGGATTTGCCGGGCCGTCAGCATAGTCGTAACGCGTCACATGCCCGTCGGGCGACGTTTCCTCCAGCAGCCGGCCCAGCGCGTCTATCTTGCGCCTAAAGCGCGCACCCGTTGGCAATTCGATGTCGGTCAGCCGCAGCCGGTCATCGTAGTCCAGGCGCGTCTCGCGATCACCTTGAACCACTCGCAGCAGTTCGCCACGGGGCCCATAGCGATAGGTCGTTTTGTTGCCGTCCGGCTCGGTCCGTGCGATCAACCGAGACAGATGGTCGTACTCGAGCTTGATCGTGCCGCCGTTCGGCAAGCGTGCCCCGGTTAGGCGCTGCTCGTCGTCATAGTCGAAGTCAACCGTCCTCCCCGAGCTTTCGACGACCGAAGTCAGTTGGCCTCGCTCGTCGTATCGATAGTCCGTCCGTCGGCCAAGCGGATCAATCCGGGCCATCAAACGACCAAGCTCCCATTCGGAGTAAGTGCAATGACCGAGCGGATCAGTTTCGGCCGTTACAAGGCCTTCGTCGTTATAGGCGTAGGTCCATTCGCCATCGACGTCAATCACGCGTGTGCAGCCGGCTTCGTAGATGAATCGGCCCGTGTGATAGCCCTGCCGTGTACCTGTTTCGACTACACGACCAGCGGTGTCGTACCGATATCGAACATCGGTCTGGTCTGTATCCCGCCATTGGGTCATCCAGCCGTGTTCGTCGTACGCGTAATAGAACTGCCCAAACTGGAAGCTCGCCACATGGGTAAGCATGCCGTTCTGGTAGTCGTAGCCCACAAGCGTTCTGGAACCACCGTCCGCATCATGGAGAACGATCCGTTGCAGCTGACGGTCGCGGTCAGGATAGGCAATCTCGAGCCGATAGCCATCGCTATGGACCATGCCGCTCAAACGGCCAGCAGTATCGTAGGAAAGAACGATCGCGTTGCCGTCGAGGTCCTCGACCCGTTCAAGGCGAGACGAGCGCCCGTCGACGAGCGGCGCGAAAATACGCAGTTGCCGCGCGTCACGATCGAAGATGCGCGGTTCGAGTCGGCTTCCGACCAGCCGATAACGCGGCTCACGAAGGTTGATGCCGTTGAGCGCCATATCCGGCGCGTCAAAGCCGATCACCAGGCCAGCGCCGTCGTGGAATCTCACGAAGCGGCCACCATCGAACGTCAATCGCTGCGACCAGTTGTCCGACCAGCGGTGACCGAGCAATCCATGATCGTCCGATCGAGTCCGATAGCGTCGTTTGAACTCAAGAGGCAGGATTCCGGGGATGACGAGATCGGTACGGATCTCCAGCATTTCTCCGGATACCGGATCAACCGGGTCCTTGCACTTCGGTCGATTCTCGTCCTTGATACCCC
Source organism: Burkholderia sp. IO2 (assembly GCF_029522185.1). Taxonomy (NCBI): domain Bacteria; kingdom Pseudomonadati; phylum Pseudomonadota; class Betaproteobacteria; order Burkholderiales; family Burkholderiaceae; genus Burkholderia; species Burkholderia sp. IO2. The sequence continues at coordinate 69,983 of NZ_JAKWFH010000004.1, forward strand.
TCTGCTCCGCCGATCGGGTGGGTTCGGGCCGGAATTTTTCGCGCACCGCCCGCAGCCCCTTGCCGCCAACTTTTCCAACTCCGCCGCCTACAATCCCGCCGATCAAGCCCGCCAGGAATTCCTGCGTCGCGGACAGCTCCGGGTTCTTCGGGCCATAATTTCCGGTCGTCTTGTCGATCCAGATACTGTTGCGCCCCGAATTGACTTTGCCGCTGCAGTGGGTCTCGTGGCCGATCCGCACCAGCGGCAGCCCGTTGACGAACACGGTTTTGCTGCCGTCGACGAGCGCCTGCGGCGCGCCGGAATGGTGATCGCATTTCACCAGGTCCGTGACACGCGCCACCTTTTTGCCTTCAAAATATACGTTGCTCGAACCGGTGACGATCTCGCCACAGTTGCTGCCCATACTTTGGCTGGCCGACGCGAGCGCACCACCAAGCGTCAGGCCGCCGGCCATGCAAGCGCCAACGATCAGCGCCCCGGCGAGTCCACCTGTTGCCACAGTCGCCGCCACTGCCACGCCAATCGCAACCCCCACGGCAATGCCGGCGAGAATCCCCATAAAACCTGACGAGTGCGCGATCCGATCGCCAATGCATGCGGGGTGTGGATCGCCTCGGCCGATGGTGAGGCCCAGTGCGTCGCCAACCTGTGTGAACTCCTTCGACAGCCAGCCGGTCACGCCAACCTTGTCGAGCGCCCAAGCTCCCCCGACTGCAATCGCGAGCGGAAGCATGACGGTGCCCGCCGCAACCGCGCCCGCACCCAGTGCCGCCCCGCCGGTCGCGCCACCCGCCAGCGCTGTACCGGCCGCACTCAGCCCGGCGGCCGTCCCCTCAACGGCGGTCAGGCCCGCATCGGCGCCAAGCATCCCATAGTTGAGGTGCTCGTAAAACGGCTGCTCGGCCGCTTTCGCGGCTTCACCGTCCTCCAGCTTGGCGATCTGATCGAGACGTTCCTGTGCGCTGCCGCTCGGTTCGTCGTAACTCGGCGTGTCCGACATTGCAGCCTCAGATCGGATCGCGCAACTGAAGGCTCTGAATCACCGCCCGGATTTGTTCGCGCTGTGTGTCACTCAGCGTACCGGGCGCAGTGAAGGTGAGCATCAGGACAACCTGCCCGTATTCCACCATCGTCAGCCGCTGGTGAATGGGCGCCTGGTTGTTCGTCCAGGTAAACTCGTGCACATGCGCGGCGCGCCCGGAAACCGTGGCGTCTTCATTTGCCACCTCGGCATAATCCGGAACCTGCTTCGCCACCTTCCTGATTTCGCTTGACACATATTCGGCGAACTTCATGCCCCACGGCAACCGCTCGCGCGTGATCACGAAACTCACACCCTCCGTGCCAGTCGCTGCCGACACAAATACGTTCATCGTTTTGTCCTGCCACTCCACGGGCAGCGCCAACGTGCCTTCCTGCATCTGGTACATGCTTTGTTATCCTTATTGGTGTTAGCCGTTCTTCGGGTTGATGTCGGTCCGAGCCGCCTGAATATTGATGTTGCTGTCATCCAGGTGGATCACCGAATCGCCCTTATAGATGTCGATCGAGTCGGCTGTCATATGGATCCGCGTGCCGCCATCGCCGCCGATCTTGATCCAGAGTTCCTTGGCTTCCAGTGTGTGCACACCCTGCGGAGTCTGGTGCAGCGTATTGCCCTGCACGACAACGTCCGACAGGTTGCCAACTGCGACGGCCGTCGTATGGTTGCCCTTGCCAACCTCGACGGTCCGGTCGCCTTTGAGAACTTGAGTCCACTGCGCGTCCTCGACAACGGTATGCATGTCCTTCTGCGCATGCATGTAGAGCATCTGTGCGCCATTGACGTCGCTCATCAGCAACTCGTTCGACCCCTGCCCCTTGTGCGTCTGGCTCTTGATCCCCATCGTCTGGCCGGCCGCGCCGTGATACGGGTTGCCCTGCTCGCCGTTGAACACGCGGCCGACGATCACGGGGTTATCCGGATCGCCCTGATTGAACGCCACCAGCACTTCCTGCTTGATCCGCGGAATCGCGGCCGCGCCCCAGCCGTCGCCCGCCCACGGCTGCGACACGCGCACCCACATCGAATCGGAGCCGTCCTTCTTGCCGCGCCGGTCCCACGGGAAATGCACTTTCACCGCGCTGCCGTTCGTATAGATTTCCTCGCCCTTCGGCCCGACGACGATCGCCGATTGCGTGCCGTGAATCACCGGCTTCGGCGTCGCGCGCGGCGCACGGTACGGAATCTTCTTCGGCAGCAGTGCGAAGCTGTTGCGGTACGGCAGCTTCGCACTGTGCTGCGTATAGTCGTTCACGGCCTCGTGACGCACGTGCAGGATCACGTACTCCTGGTTGTTCTCGAGGACGGGGTGATTCGCGACGGTCACGGCGCCGGCCGTCGTCATACGCCACGCGTAGCCGCCGCCGGTATAGCGATGGGCTTGCGCCTCCTCGGCCTCCATCGCGAAGCGGGCGTAGCGGTTGCCGTCGTCGCCGTGGTCGTACAGCGACTGGTGCTCGAAGCGCTCGGTCGCATCGAGCCGCGCATGCTTGAGGTTTTGCGGCCCGGCCTCGACCAGCATCAGCGGCGACGACGGATTCTGGTGATTGAAGTCGCGGAACGTGACCTTGCCGACGCCGAAGCGCCGACCTTCGTGCAACTGATCGATGCCGCTGTCCTCGCTGGCCTCGGTCGCGGCGAACGGCACGGTGGCGAGCCCGTCGATCGGGCGGAACAGCAGGTTCGTGTCGCCGATCACGAGAAAGTGCTTGTCCTTCTCGTAGCGGTGCGTCCACACGAGCCCTTCCTGCTCCATCAGCCGCGCGCAGAAGTTGTAGTAGCTCTCCTGGTACATCACGACGTACTCGAGCGGCTTCTGGCTGGTCCGGATGTCGAACGTGAAATCGGAAAAACCGTGTTCCTGAAAGATCTCGGTGAGGATGTCCTGCGCGGTCTTGTTCTGGAAGATCCGGCAGTCGGTCGAGCGCGTGAGGAACCAGAACCACGGCACGGCCGTCAGGTGGTATTGCGTGACGTTCCCGGGATTGCCGGCCCGGTCGAACGACGCGACGTAGCCGTCGAAGTAGCGGTCGCCCTCGACTGCCCCCGACGCGACGACGCGTTCGAGCGTCGACAGGCGCGCCTGCTGATCGAAGCGGATCTTGACCTGCTGGCCGATCAGGTCCTCCGGGCGCAGGTCGTGGCGATGCGACAGCAGGTCGAGGTGGATTTCCGGCAACCGGTTCACGTGCTCGTCGACGACGGCCGCGCTGACCAGCAGCACATCCGGGCCGAGCGGCGTATCGAGCGTCACGTAACGGTTGAGCTGGGTCAGGCGTGCCGGGTTGGCGGCGCCGTTGATCGCTTCGGCGATCGCGCCGGGCGTCTTGTCCATCAGCGAGAAGCCGGTCTGCGCGAGCTGCATCGCGCGCTGGACGGTGTCGACGTGCCCGGCTAGCCCGGCGAGCGGCCCGAGGCTGCCGGCCACGCTCGACGCCACCGGGCCGGCGAGGCCCCCGAGTGCGCTCAACGAGCCGAGCGCACCACCACCCAATCCACTGGGAATACCCCCGTTCGGAGCGAAACTCATTCTTGTTCCTTGCGTGTGATCTCAGGTTCCATGAGCCGGCTCGCCGGCCCGAAGCCCCGATAATGTAGGGTAAAACCCGACTGCGCGAAAGTCTCGCGCAAACGTTTGCTTTCCGACCCTAAAACCGAAAGAACTGAGCCAGCAGTGAAGCTGACTGAAGGCTATCGCCCACGGCTGCGCAGTACGACGGTCTGCAATGAAAACCGTGTCAGCGCGCGTGTCGATAACCTGGACCGTCCGGAACTCCGTGACGATCAAGGATGCTCGGGTGTCTGCGTGACAATGGTAAGAAACCGTCCAGACCGACCGCACCAAGGCATTCCCGGGTCGGTGTTTGAACAAACATACTAGGCAACCTGCTGGTCGGCAGGCGTGCAATCGCCATCACGGCGCACTTTCCTCACCGCGGCGAAACCACGATCGCGGCCCGCCGATTCTGCGCCCTCCCCACCGGCGTCTTGTTGTCCCCCACCGGATCGCTCTTCCCTCGCCCCACGACCGCGATCCGCTTCGCATCCAGCCCGACGTCGGCCAGTTCGACGGCAACGACTTCAGCCCGCCGTCTCGACAACTCGAGATCGTAAGCCGCCGTCCCCTCGTCATCCGAGTACCCATACACCCGCACCCCGTTGATCCCCGCCGACCGCAACGTCCGCCCGATCCTTTCGACGATCCGCCGCACGTCCGGCTTGAGGTTGTACCGGTCGAAATCGAACAGAATCGGTCCGGTCGATCCGAACTCGAATCCCTGTCCGGTCTCCTGGAATCCGGCCGACTTCAGCGCCGTGACCTGCGTCTGCGTCAGCCCGCGATGAAGCGGCGGCGTCTTGCAGCCCCCCAGCAGCATGCACAGCAGCAGTGCGCTCCCGACGCACATCCGCCCCATGCTCACAGGAAACGAGTGGTTCATTTCGCATCCCCTTCCGTTGCGCCCGCCCGGCAAGCGCTTCTTTTAACCGCCGCCGCGGCCTCGCCCGCAGCGCGAGTCGATCGACCTCACACCGGCCCTGCAACGCTCTCCGCCAGTTGCCACGATCCCGGCCGCGCGCGCTTGGCGCGGTACATCGCGATATCCGCCGCGCGCAGCAAGCCGCTCGCGTCCGACGCGTGATCGGGATACAGCGCAACGCCGGCACTCATCATGGTGGCCACCACGCGGCCGTCGGACAACTCGATCGACGGCGCCATGCCGGACAAAATCTCGTCGGCGATCCGGCACACGCTGCCCGCTTCAGGCACCGCCGCCAGCATCACCGCAAATTCGTCGCCGCCCAGGCGCGCGACGACATCGGTCTCGCGCACCCGCGTGCGCAACCGCGACGCGATGCCGATCAGCACCGCATCCCCGGCGTCGTGGCCGAGACAATCGTTGATCTCCTTGAAGCGGTCGCAGTCGAGATACAGCACGGCGACCCGCTGCCCGGTCAACGTGGCGTCGCAAAGCGCAAGCGCGAGGCGCGATTCGAACTGCACGCGGTTGGGCAACCCCGTGAGCGCATCATGCGTGGCCTTGTGTTCGAGCGATGCGTTCTCGTCGCGCAGCGTGTTCTGCCAGTCTTCGAATTCGTCGAGCAGCGCGTTGAAGTCGTCGCCGAGCTGGTTCAGTTCGGCGATCGCCGCCGGCTCGACACGCCGCGCGAACGCACGCTCGCGTCGCACCGCATGCGCGACGCCCGCCAGCGCGCGCAGCGGCGACACGATGTTGCGCAGCAGACGCTTCGAGCTGACATACGCACCGAATACGCTGACGGCCAGGCAGCCGAGAATGCCGCCGACGCCCCCGAGCAGGAATCCGAAGAACTGATGCCCGCGGCCACGCACGACGACGTGGCCGACGATGATGCCGTCATGCATCACCGGGACAGTCACCGGCCCCGGCAGCGCCACATCGGCGACGGCGCGCTCGAGCCGCGCGACCCCGTTTCGGGCCGGTAACTGCCACGTGGCGAACAGTTGCCCGTTGCTGTCGGTGACGACCACCTGCGCGACGTCCTCGTCGCCGGCGATCATGCCGATCGCCTCGTTCGCCGCGACGCGATCGCCGAACACGAGGGCCGCCTCGACCGTGTAACCGAGCGAGCGCGCCAGCAGGTTCAGGTTGTTGCCGGCATACGCGCGCAGCGCGATCACTGCGACAACGATCAACGACACGGCGGCCATCGTCACGGCGACGAACGCGAGGCGCAGGTGCGCCCGACGCAACACGCTTTGCAGCGTCGGGCGCGGCAGGCGCGAAGCGGGAACGGGGAGCGCGGAGCGTGTCATGGCGTCACCGGCCGTCGTGCGAGATTGAGAACATTCGGATGCACGCGCACGCCGCTGCGCGCGACGGCATCGAGATTGATGTCGAACGACACGCGGTCGCCGTCGACGTTGAGACAGAACATGCCGCCCGCGGTGCAGGACGGATCGTGTTCCGCGATCGTCAGCACCGGATGGCCGGCCAATGCGGCTCTCACCCGCGCGCGCTCGTCGTTGCTCAACGTGCCGAGATAAACGACGTCGCACGCGATGCCGAGCGACGGATCGTCGAAGCGGACGCGTTGCACGTCGAGCAACGTCGAGCCGGCCTGCAGCGTGTCGGTCAGGCCACGCGCGTAGTCGGGCCGCCCGGTGACGCACAGATGCAGACGAACGGGCGTCGTCGGCCAGCGCGTGAAGCTGATGATGCCGAGCACGACCTGACGCACGGCCGTGTCGTGTGACGACATGCCCGAATCGACGGGGTTCGCGGCGGGGACGATGTGCGCGTTGTCGGGCGGGCCGTCGGCATCGGTCGGTGCCCCGGCGAGTACGGCCGGCGCGGCCCCCAGAACGCAAACGATTGCGAGCAACGCGTGGCGCAGCGAAGTGATCCGGCCGGGCCGGCTCGTGGTCCGTGCGGCGATCTCCGCCGCGCCCGTTGGCGTCGCCGCCGTCGCAAGACAGGCAGCCGCCGCGCACACTTTCGCTTCCATGATGGCAACATCCGCTGGCATCGCTCCGGCGCTGCCTCCTGCCTCCCTCCATGCGCATGCAAGCACCGAATGACGCGCACGATTTCTTCATCTTAGGTAAAAATTCGGATCACCAAGCAGTGGGAAACACCCGAGAAAACGTCGGAAAGTATGCGGATTCGATGCCACCGCCCGGGGAGGCGGCCGAACGCGCGGGCCGACGTCGATTCATCATCGACGTCGACGGATTGATCAGCGGATTAGATGCCGGTGCGCGGCAAACGTCAGACGTTCGTCAACGCTGCGACAGCTCGTGCGTCAGTACGCGGGCCACTCGTCGCCGACCCGGCCGGCAATGCATGTACGCTTACGGCGATCATGAAGCGAGGACCGGCGAGAATATCCGCGAGGCCTGCCGCGATACGTCGGCATGCCGGAGTCGGTCAACTACTGGAACGCCATGAAAGTCGAAAACTCGGAACTCGAAGCCTTCGTCGCCGTTGCGGAACTCGGCACGTTCCATCGCGCGGCGGAAAAGCTGAACCTGACCCAGCCGGGACTGTCGCGCCGCATCCAGAAACTCGAACAGACGCTCGGTGTCGAGTTGTTCCAGCGCACCACCCGCAGCGTGACGCTGACGGGTGTCGGCCGCCAGTTCCTGCCGATGGCGCGCGAGCAGATCGCGCAGCTCGGGATGATGCTGTCGTCGATCCAGGACATCGCGCAAAAGCGATACGGCAAGGTACGGCTCGCGTCGATCCCGACGGTCGTCGCTCAGGCGCTGCCCGACGTGCTGCGTCGCTACGCCGCCAAGTATCCGCACGTCGCCGTGCAGATCCTCGACGGCAATCACGACTTCGTGCTGTCGCAAGTGCGCGCGGGCATCGCCGAATTCGGCGTGAGCCTGCATCCCGGCGACGACGACGATCTCGTGTTCGAGCCGCTCTTCACCGACCGCTACGTGCTCGCGGCCCACGACGCCGATCCGCTGGCGCACGCCGACGCCGTCACGCTCGGTGAACTGCGGCACGCCAAGCTGATCATCGGCGGTCGCGACAGCGGCAATCGCCTGCTGCTCGAAATGCTGATGGGCCAGGAAGCGGTACGAACCCGCTGGTTCTATGAGGTCGAGCACATCTCGTGCGTTGCCGCACTGGTAGCGGCCGGGGTCGGTTGCGCGATCCTGCCGGAGAGTGCGCTGCGTGCTTACGGTTCGCCCGCGGTACGCACGGTGCCGATCGCGAGCCCGACGATCGAGCGCCGGGTCGGCATCGTGCGGCATCGCGCCATCTCGATGTCCAGCTTCGCGAGCGACCTCCTTGCGCTGGTGCAGGCGTCGTTCGCATAACGCCGCGGGCCACACGACGGCGCGACAGCGCCCGCATTGATGCCGGTTTCGCATGAATCGCGAGCCGAACGGCATTGGACTCGCGAAAAATGGCTGGAGACGATGGTGGCGAACATGAACGACGGAAACGGGCGCGGCCCGGCTCCGCGCGGATTCTGGAGGAACCACCATGCATTTCGACGTGATCCTGCGTCGCGGCGAGCTGATCGACGGCACCGGGGCCGCACGCTTCGAGGCCGATCTCGGCGTAACGGGCGAGCGCATCGCCGCGATCGGCGATCTGGGCGGCGCGACGGCCTCGCACACGCTCGATGCGGGCGGCCTCGTCGTCGCGCCGGGTTTCATCGACAGTCACACGCACGATGACGCATTCGTGCTGACCGATCCCGACGTCGAGCCGAAGGTTGCGCAGGGTATCACCACGGTGATCGCCGGCAATTGCGGAATCAGTCTCGCCCCGCTGCTCGCCAACCGCGAGGTGCCGCAGCCGCTCGACCTGCTGGGCGCGTGGCAGGCATTCCGCTTCCCGTCCTTTCGCGCCTATCTCGACGCGCTCGACGCGACGCCCGCCGCCGTCAATACAGCGGCCCTGATCGGCCACTCGACGCTGCGCGTGCGGCACATGGCCGATCTCGACCGCGCGGCCAGCGCAACCGAAATCGCGGCGATGGCAGCCGACGTACGCGAAGCGATGGCGGCCGGTGCGTTCGGCGTCTCGTCGGGCACCTTCTATCCGCCCGCGGCAGGCGCGCCGACGGAAGAACTGATCGACGTGTGCGCGCCGCTGCGCGAGACGGGCGGCGTATTCGCGACGCACCTGCGCGACGAAACCGATGCGATCATCGCATCGCTCGACGAAGCGTTCTCGATCGGCCGCGCGCTCGACGTGCGCGTCGTGCTGTCGCATCACAAGGTGGCCGGCAAGGCCAACCACGGCCGCTCGGTCGAAACGCTCGCGCATATCGACGCGCGGCGCAAGCTGCAACCGCTGTGTCTCGACTGTCATCCGTATCCGGCCACGTCGACGATGCTGCGCGCGGATCGCGTCCGTCAGTCGTCCCGCGTGATTCTCGGCTGGTCGAAGCCGCATCCCGAACTCGCGGGCCGCGATTTCCACGAACTGCTGCCGCTGTTCGGCAATTCGGTGGACGCCACAATCGACGCGCTACGCCCCGCCGGCGCGATTTACTTCGTCATGGACGAGGCGGATGTCGAGCGCATCATTCGGCACGAGCTGACGATGGTCGGCTCGGATGGACTGCCCAACGACAAGCGCCCCCATCCGCGGTTGTGGGGCACGTTCCCGCGAGTGCTCGGCGAATTCTCCCGCGAGCGCGGCCTGTTCCCGCTGGAAACCGCCGTGCGCAAGATGACGGGCCTCACAGCCGAGCAGTTCGGCATCGCACGGCGCGGACGGCTCGCGGTCGGTCACTACGCCGATCTCGTCGTGTTCGATCCGGCACGCGTGATCGATCGCGCGACGTTCGCGAGCCCGACGCTACGCCCCGAAGGCATCGAACACGTCTTCGTCAACGGACGGGCCGTGCTCGAACATGGCCGTCACACCGGCGCGCGTCCCGGCCGGGCGCTGCGCCGCGACGTCCAGGATCGCCTGGCGGCGACGCGCGCTCGCGCGATCGCGACAACCGGCCCCGAGTCAACCTGCACGGAGTCACCATGACGAATCCCAACGGCGCCGCCACGCCGCGCGGCTTGCACCGCGGCTCGAGGCCGCACGCCGAATCCGCCACGCCCGGGCTCGACGCACTTTATGCGCGCCTGAGCCGACGCATCGTTCCGCTGATCCTGGTCTGCTATTTCTTCGGCTATCTCGACCGTGTCAACGTCGGCTTCGCGAAGCTGCAGATGGTGACCGACCTGCATCTCACCGACGCGGCCTACGGCGTCGGCGCGGGCCTGTTCTTCGTCGGCTACCTGCTGCTGCAGGTGCCGGCCGGCTGGCTCGTGCGGCGGATCGGCGTGAAGCGCTGTCTCGCCGGCTCGATGCTGACGTGGGGCGTCGTGTCGGTCGCCACGCTCGCGACCCGCGACACCGCGAGCTTCTATGCGTTGCGCTTCCTGCTCGGCGTGACCGAAGCAAGCTTCTTTCCGGCCGTGATCGCGTACTTCAGCGTGTGGTTTCCGTCGCACCGGCTCGCGAAGGTCATGGCGTTCCTGTTTCTCGCGATGCCGCTCGGCGTGATCGTCGGCGGCCCGCTGTCCGGCTGGATCATGGACGCCACGCACGGCGACTTCGGGTTGCGCGGCTGGCAGTGGATGTTCCTGATCGAAGGCCTGCCCGCCATCGTGCTTGGCGGCTATCTGCTCGCCCGCGTGACGGAACGGATCGACGACGCAGCCTGGCTGACCGATACGGAAAAACGGATGATCCACGCGGAAATGGCTCAGGAAGCGGCCGGCAAGCGTACCCGGCTCGGCGCTGCGCTGCGCGAGCCGACCCTGTGGCTGCTGTTCGCGACGTCATTCCTCTACAACGTCGGCAACTACGGGCTCGTGTTCTGGATGCCGACGATGGTCAAGGCGCTCGGATCGCCGAGCAACCTCGAAATCGGGCTGGTCAGCGCCTTCCCGTATCTGGTCGCGTCGGTCGCCATGGTCGCGAACGCGCAGCATTCGGTGCGAACCGGCGAGCGCCGCTGGCATACGGCGCTGCCGGTCGCGCTCGGCGGCGTTGCGTTGCTCGCGAGCCTCGGAATGCGCGCGCATCCCGTGCTTGCGGTCGCGTGCCTGACCGCGGGTGTGGCCGGCATCATGAGCACGCTCGCGATGTTCTGGAGCCTGCCGTCGCGGATTCTCGCGGGCGAAGCGGCCGCGGGCGGCGCCGGGCTCGTCAATATCGGCGCGGCCGTCGCGGGATTCGTCGGGCCGACGCTGATGGGCTATGCAGCGGGATTGACCGGCAGCACCGAACTCGGTGTCGCGCTGCTCGCCTTCACGCTGTTCGCCGCCGCCGCGCTGATCCTGGCGATTCCGCGTCGGCTCATGGTGCGCTCATGAGCGCGGCGCCTTCGATGCGCAGTGCGCTGGCATTGGCGGCGGGCGTGCGCAGCGGGCGGGTGAGCGCGGAGTCGCTCGTGCAAACCGTGCTCGCCGACATCGCCGCGCGCGATGACGCGATCAATGCCTGCGCACGCACTTTCGACGAACGGGCACGGCGCGACGCGCTGCGCGTCGACCGCCTCGTGCGGGACGGGGACGACCCGGGCCCCTTGGCAGGCGTGCCGTTCCTCGTGAAGTGGAATGTCGACGTGGCGGGCTACCCGACGGTCGCGGGATCGCCCGCGCGCGCCGCGTTGCCACCCGCCAGCGCCGACGCGGCAACGGTCGCACGATTGCGTGCGGCCGGCGCGGTCCCGATCGGCGCAACCCACATGGACGAACTCGCATGCGGCGCCACCGGCGTGAATCCGCACTACGGCGCGGTGCACCTGCCGGCCGACCCGACGCGCATGACGGGCGGCTCGTCGAGCGGCTCCGCCGCCGCGGTTGCCGCCGGATACGTGCCGCTCGCGCTAGGCAGCGATACGAACGGATCGATTCGCGCGCCGGCGGCGCTGTGCGGCGTATGGGGATTCCGCCCCGGCGACGGGCGGCTGTCGCGGACCGGCTGCCTGCCGTATGCCGCATCGCTCGATACCGTCGGCGGGTTCGCGAACGATATCGACGATCTCGCGGTGCTGTACGACACGCTGTGCGAAGCCCATGCGCCGCGCTCGAAGCCGGTGCGCGATCCGGGCGTGCCGCTACGCGTCGCCGTGCTGACTGACGATTTCGAAACACATGCCGATGCGGATGCGCAACGCGCCGTCCGGCGCGTGGCCGCCTGCCTGCGGGCGCGCGAATCGGTGTCTGTCGGCAGCGACGAAGTTGCGAACGTGCGCGAAGCGGCGCTCGTGATCTCGAATGTGGAGCTGGCACGCGCCCATAGCGGGTTGCTCGACGGGCCGGCGGCACTCGTATCCGAACACCTGCGCTCGCGCATCGGAATCGGCCTCGCCGTCCCCGGCGCCGTGTATCGCGAGGCGCTCGCCTGCCGTGCCGCGTGGCGCACGCGCCTCGAAGCGCTGTTCGCGTGCTACGACGTCCTGCTGGCCGCTGCGACGCCGTGCGCGGCGCCGCACTTCGCCGACGCAACCGTCGATATCAACGGCGTCGCGCTCGCCCCCGCGAAGGCGCTCGGCCTGCTCACGCAACCGATTTCATTCGCGGGGCTGCCGGTCGTCAGCGCACCGTGCTTCGCGTCGGGTGAACTGCCGGTCGGCGTGCAGTTGATCGGCTCGCCCAGCGACGACACCGCGTGCTTCGTCGCCGCGCGGCAATTCTCGGCCGCATGGCGCGCGATGATTCGTTAGCCGGGCCCCGGTACGGCATGCCCCGTGCGAAGCGCCTGATCGTGCGAAACAATCCCCGCCGCGCATGCTGCGCGTCGCCGCGACTGTCTTTCGCGTGCTATGTCAACGCCGACAAATCGAACGGCGTCTCCCGCAACCGCGTGCCCGTCAGCCTGAACACCGCATTCGCGATCGCAGGCGTCACCGCGGGGCTCGACAGTTCCCCCACCCCGCCCGGCTTCGCCGGATCGCCCTGCACGACATGGATGTCGGTGTCGGGCATGTCGCGCATCCGCATCACGCGATACGTATCGAAATTCGACTGCTGCACGCGGCCGTGCTTGAAATCGATGCGATCGGCGGTTGCATGGCCGAGCCCCCACATCAGCCCGCCGTACAGTTGCTCGTCGACGCCCGACGGCGACACCGCGATCCCGCAATCGGCCACGCACGTGAGCTTCTCCACCTTCACCGCGCCGTCCTGGCGCACGACCCGCGCGACCACCGCGACATAGCTGTCGTACGCCTGGTTCGTCGCCACGCCGAGCGCGACGCCGTCCGGCAGCGGCTGCCCCCAGCCGGCACGCCGCGCGGCCTCCCGCAGCACGGCCGCATGACGTGGCCGGTCATGCATGTGCGCGAGCCGGAATTCGACCGGGTCGCGCTTCGCCGCATGCGCGGCTTCGTCCATCACCGATTCGACGGCGAATACGTTGGGGATGTAGCTCACCGCGCGAAACCAGCCGGTCGGCACGCCCGTCTCCATGCGGATCCAGCCGATATCGCGATGCGGCGCACGGTACGCGAACTCCCATTTGGTGAGCGCTTCGGTCGTGCTGAAATCCATCCGGTCGGTGCGCTCGAGATAACCGGGCTCCCACTGCTGCGGCGACGCGGGCATCACGCCACGCAGCCACAGCGACGCGAGATTGCCCTGCGCATCGAGCACCGCACGCGCACGGTGGTGGCTCGCCGCGTGATAGAACAACGCGCGCATCTCGTCCTCGCGGCTGTTCATCAGCTTCACGGGCTTGCCCGTCTTCACCGCGAGCCACGTCGCCTCGAACAGCCAGTACTTCGCTTCGCGCGCGCCGAAACTGCCGCCCGACACGAGCTCGTGCAACGTCACGCGATGTGCGGGAATGCCGCCGATCACGTCGGCCGCTTCCATCGCGGTGGACGGCACCTGCAGCCCGCCCCAGTATTCGATGCCGCCGTCGTGCGCCCACACGGTGAGGTTGATCGGTTCCAGCGGATTCGCGGCCTTGTGCGGCATCGAATACGACGCTTCGATCGTGCGTGCGCCGGGCGCTTTCGCATGCGCGGGATCGCCGTCGGCGATCGTCGGTACGACGCGCGCGGTCGGATCGTCGATCCACGCCGCCTGACGCGCGGCGAGCGTGCCGCTGTCGAACGTCTCGAACAGGCTGTCCTCCCATTCGATCGTCAACGCGGCCTGTCCCTTGTGGGCCGACCAGTAATCGTCCGCGAGCACCGCGACGCCGGCCTGGTTGCCGCCGAGCACGTCGGGGCGCGGCGGAATCTGCAATACCTCGCGCACGCCGGGAATCGCCAGCGCGGCCTTCGCGTCGACGCTGCGCACGCGGCCGTCGATCACCGGCGCGCGCGTGACGACCGCCACCCGCATCCCGGGCAGCGACACGTCGATGCTGTACGGAAACGAACCATCGGCCTTCTGCGCGGCGCCGCGCTTGCTGCGCAGCTTGCCGATGTAGCGGAACTGCGCGGGGTCCTTCAGCGCGAACTGCGTCGGTGCGGGCAGTTGCGCGGCGGCCTGCGCAAGCGACCCGTATGTCGCACGGCGCCCGCTCGCCGCATGCAGCACGGCGCCATCGGCCGTCGTGCACGTCGAGGCGGGCACGCTCCATTGCCGCGCCGCCGCGGCCACCAGCATCGCCCGCGCAGTCGCACCCGCGCGACGCAACCGCTCGTATTCCATCGCGACGCTCGTGCTGCCGCCGGTCGAGAACACCTTCCACAGCGGATGGATGTAGTCGGCGAAGAACGGATCTTCCGGCGTGATCACGTCGACGCGAAACGGATCGACGTCGAGTTCCTCCGCCACCACCGCCGCGAGCGCGGTACGCGTGCCGGTGCCCGAATCGTGCTTGTGCACGACCAGCTTGATCGTGTCGTCGGGCAGCACGCGCACCCATGCGTTCGGTTCGAATTCGCCCGCGGACGGATGCGGATCGCCGCTCGCACGCTTGCCCGCGGCGGCCGCATCGGGCATCCGGAAACCGATCGCGATGCCGGCGGCGAACAGCGCGGAAGTCTGTCTGAGAAAGCGACGACGCGGCGTGTCGTCGGTGCTCGGTGCATCCGTTGCGTGATCGTCGCGCATGTCACGCCTCCTTCACGGGTTCGGCGGCAGCCTCCAACGCCGGATCGCCGGCGGCCGCACGCCTGATCGCACGGTGAATCCGTGCATAGGTGCCGCAGCGGCAGATGTTGCCCGACATCGCCGACACGATCGCCGCGTCATCCACCGGCTGCCTGCCGTTCAGCAGCGCGGCGGCCTGCATCAGCTGCCCTGGCTGGCAATAGCCGCATTGCGGCACGTCCTCCGCCACCCATGCAAGCTGCAGCGGATGGCGCCCGTCCGGCGACAGCCCTTCGATCGTCGTCACGTGCCGCCCGTTCGCGGCGACAGCGGGGATCAGGCACGACCGCACGGCCTGCCCTTCGAGATGCACGGTGCACGCGCCGCACAGGCCCTTGCCGCAGCCGAACTTCGTGCCGGTGAGCCTGAGCCGGTCGCGCAGCACCCACAGCAACGGCATGTCGTCCGGTACATCCTCGAGCGAATGGCGTGTATCGTTCACGACGATGTCGATCATGTGCAGTCTCCTGATTCGCATTCATGGGGCGGTGCGCGGTTTCGGAGCATTATCGAAACGCGATGGGCGGCCACGCCAGCGATCATTTCGTCGAATCCCTGTCAGTCGGACTAACAGATGCTCAAGCGATACCCTTCGATCCAGTCGATGCAGGCGTTCCTGCAGGCCGCGCGGGTCGGCAGTTTTTCGAGCGCGGCGCGTCAGCTGGCGCTCACGCACAGCGCGATCAGCCAGCAGATCCGCTCGCTCGAGGAATTCATCGGCCAGCCGCTGTTCGCGCGGGCCGGCGGCCGCGTGATCCTGACCGACGCGGGGACGCTGTTCGCGAACCAGTTGTCGGACGGGCTCGAACAGATCGATCGCGCGCTGTCGTCGGTCAAGGGGCGCACGACCGCGCCGTCGCTCCGGCTCGACGTCGATCCCGAACTGATGCAGGGTTGGCTGCCCGCACGGCTGCCGGAACTGATGCGCACGCTCGGCGGCACGACGCTGACGGTGCTGTCCGCGCCGCGCCACGACCGCGATGCGTTCGATCGTGTCGATATTGCGCTGCGCTATGGCTACGGGGAATGGGAAGGCGTGGACAGCGCATTGGTCTGCCCCGACCGGCTGACCGCGATGGCCGCACCGGCACTGCTCGCCCGCTACGGGCTCGCCGCGCCGCTCGCGCCCGAGCAGGTGCTGGAGCTGCCGCTGCTCGGCTATACGAAGCGTTCGTGGATTCCGTGGCTCGAAGCGGCCGGGCTGGCGCCCGTCGAACCGGAGACGATCGCCGTGTTCGACAACGCGGCCGGGCTCGTCGCGACGCTGGCGTCAGGGTGCGGCGCGGGACTGGTGCGCGGGCTGCTCGCCGCCGATGCATTGCGCGACGGCCGGCTCGTCGAGCTCTGCACGATCGCGATTCCGACCCACTACAACCTCCATGCGATCTGGCCGCGCGAGCGGCACGCACGCGTGAAACCGCTGATCGACGCGATCGGCGCGCTGGTCATGCAATCGCTCGCGCGCTGACCCGCGCGCTTCAGGCGGTGAATTCCGCCGCGACCTCGCGCACGGTATCGAGAAATGCGCCGAGCACCGCCGACGTATCGTCCGCGCGGTAACGCGCCTGCAGCGATACCTCGAGCGCCGGCGGCAACAGCGGCACGAACGCGACGCCGCCCGTCGAGATCTGCCGCGACGACGCCGGCAGCAGCGCGACGCCCAGCCCTTCGCGCACCAGCGACAGCAGCGTGTGCACTTCGACGACCTCGTGCGCGATCCGCGGCGTGAAGCGCGCATCGACGCAACTCTGCTGCAGGAAGCGCGCCAGTTGCGAATGCCGCAGGCCGAACGACACGAACTGCTCGCCGGCCAGCTCGCCGAGCGCGATCGCAGCGCGTGATGCGAGCGGATGGCCTGGCGGCAGCACGGCCACGGCCGTCTCGCGCACGACGATCTCGCTGCGGATCGACGGATCGTCCTGGAACAGCCGGAAGAAGCACACGTCGAGCCGCTTCTCCTTCAGCGCATCGATCTGCGCGGCCGGCGTCATCTCGTGCAGCGACCAGTGCACGTGCGGATGGCGTTCGGCGAACACGCGCAACGCGTGTGGGATCGGCGCGACCATCGCCGAGCTGATGATGCCGACCGCGAGGCGCCCGACTTCGCCACGCCCCGCGCACCGCGTCAGATCGATCGCGCGATCGAACTGCGCGACGATCAGCGGCACCTGTTCCTTCAGTGTTTTCCCTGCCTCCGTGAGTGCGACGCGATGCTGCGAGCGCACGAACAGCGCGGTGCCGAGCTGCTCTTCCAGCAGCCGGATCTGCTGGCTCAGCGGCGGCTGGGAGATATGGAGCCGCGCGGCGGCGCGCCCGAAATGCAGTTCGTCGGCCAGCACCGCGAAGTAACGCAACACACGCATGTCCATATCGCAAACGTATCAAGAGCGTCAGTAAAAAATATTGTACAGAGCACATTCGGCTTGTGACACTCGGTCTCAAGCAGCAGTGCACGCCGCAGTGTGTCACTCGATGCCGGCGAGGGGAAGGCGCGAAAAAAAAGCGCCTTGCAAAGGGCCGCATGAATCCGACCGACAGGTCGCTTCATCGACGTGCCTGCCCGCGACCCGGCAACCGGCTTTTCCGGTTCCTCTCAAGGAGATCGAGTAGATGATCATCGACACCAGCTGTTACCCGACGAATCTCGTCGACCTCGCGTGGCGCCACGACGGCCCGCCGTTCACCGGCGAACGCCTGATCGAGACGATGAACGGCCCGTTCCTCATCAACGGCAAGCCGCGCCGCGTGGACAAGGCGTTCATCCAGCCGCCGCAAGGCAACACCATCTATACGTATACCGACGGCGAAAAATCGGGCACCGAATCGATCGACGCGTACATGGCGTACACGGTCGAGATGGTGCGCCGGCATCCCGACCGCTTCATCGGCTGCTTCGTCTACAACCCGCGCTGCGGCGTGGAGAACGGCGTGAACGCGATCGATCACTACGTGCGCAAGCTCGGCTTCAAGATGGTGCAATTCCAGGCCAACATGCATGCGTATCGGCCCGACCGCGCGCTCGACTGGCTGCGTCCCGCGCTGAAGAAATGCGCGGAACTCGGCGTGCTCGTGAAGCTGCATACCGGCGACGGCCCGTACAGCATCCCGACCGAGTGGGTGCCGATGATCAAGGAATTCCCGACGGTCAATTTCATCATGGCGCACTTCGGTGTGCAGACGGGCGGCGTCTACTGCTTCGAGCCGTTCCAGCTCGCGATGGATCTGCCGAACGTGTATTGCGAATCGGGCTGGTGCCTGCAATCGCGCATCGTCGAATTCGCGAAGGTGCTGCCGAAGCACAAGATCCTGTTCGGCTCCGACACGCCGCCGAACGAACCGGGCATGTGGCTGCGCCTGCTCGAAGTGCTGTGCTTCGACCCGCCGCAAGGGATGAATCTCGACGAGGACACGCTCGAGGATTACCTCGGCAACAACACGGCGCGCATGATCGGCCTCGAACCGACGCCCGCGCCGCGCACCGTCGACGAAGCGAAAGCGTTGCTCGCCGCCTGACGCGCGCCCCTCTCTCCCGATTCCGGAGCATTGCATGATCATCGATACGCACCTGCACCCCACCAACCTCGTCGACGAGGCGTGGCGCCATACCGGCGAACCGTTCACCGGCGAACGCCTGCTGAAGATGATGGACGGCCCGTACATCATCAACGGCAAGCCGCGCCGCATCGACATGGGATTCATCCAGCCGCCGCCCGGCAACACCGGCTATCGCGACGGCAATCGCCGCGGCCGAGACGGCATTCGCGACTACATGGCGTACATCGCCGAACTCACGCAGAAGTACCCCGACCGCTTCATCGGCAACTTCACGTACAACCCGCGCTGGGGCCCGGAAAACGGCGCGGCGGAGCTGGAATTCCACATCAGGGAGTACGGCTTCAAGATGGTGAAGCTGCACGCGAACATGCACGGCTACCGGCCGGACCGCGCGCTCGACTGGCTGCGCCCAGCGATGAAGGTGTGCGCAAAGTACAACACCGTCGTGCTGATCCATACGGGCGACGGGCCATACACGATTCCGACGCAGTTCTACCCGATCATCCGCGAGTTTCCGATGGTGAACTTCATCATCGGTCACTTCGGCATCCAGACGGGCGGCAACTACTCGTTCGAAGCGTTCTGGATGGCGATGGACACGCCGAACGTGTATTGCGAATCGGGCTGGTGCTACCAGTCGCGGATCGTCGAATTCGCGCGCGAGCTGCCGCGCAACAAGATCGTGTTCGGCACCGATTCGCCGCCGAACGAGCCCGGCATGTGGCTGCGCGAGCTGGAAATGCTGTGCGGGCCCGCGCCGCAGGGGATGGATCTCGACGAGGACGGCCTCGAGGACTACATGGGCAACAACATCGCCCGCCTCGTCGGCATCGAGCCGACCAGGCCGCCGAAGGATCTCGACGAAGCACGGAAGCGCCTGACGGCGACCTACGTGTAACGCGCCGGCGCCCGGACCGCGTGCCGCCGTGCACGCGGTCCGGCCTTTTCCCTTCCGCATCCGACGGAGTGCATCATGGCGTCGAGCCTTTTCGCCGAGCAGCAGGATTTTCATCACTTCGCGACCGCCTATCGCGAACGCTTTCCGGACGACGTGCTGACGATCGCGCAGCCGCTGTCCGCCGACCAGGACGTCACCGCCGTCGTCGCGTCGCTCGCCGCGCGCGGCCGGCACGAGATGCTCGTCTGCGAGCGCATCGACGGCCTGTCGACGCCGCTCGTCACCAACGTCTTCGCGTCCCGCACGCGTATCGGCCGGCTGTTCGGCGTCGACGCGAACGGGCTGTTCGACGCGTGGCAGCAGCGCGCGAACGCGCCCGTCGCGCCGGTCGTCGTGCCGCACGGCCCCGTGCTCGATCATGTGGTCGAAGGCGACGCGGTCGATCTCGCGCACCTGCCGATGATCCGCCACTTCGAAACGGATCGCGGGCCATACGTGACCAACGCGGTGATCGTCGCCGAAGATCCGGTGACGGGCATCGCGAACCTGAGCTATCACCGCTCGATGCCGCACGCGCGCAACGCGCTGGCGACGAGCCTGCATTCGCGCGGCCATCTGTGGCGGATGCTGCAAACCGCGAAAGCCCGCGGCGACACGCTGAAAGTCGCGATGGTGATCGGCGCGCATCCGCTCGTCATGCTCGCGGCCGCCGCGCGCGTGCCGTTCGGCGCGGACGAACGCGCGATCGCGGGCGGGCTGTTCGGCGCGCCGTTGCAGCTCGTGCGCACGCCGCGCCACGGCATCGGCGTACCCGCCGCCGCCGAGTTCGTGCTCGAGGGCACGATCGATCCCGATGCGCACGCCGAAGAAGGCCCGTTCGGCGAATTCACCGGCTACTCGTCGGATCGCTCGACCAACAACGTGCTGCGCGTCGACACGATGATGCGGCGCGACGACGCATGGCTCGTCGACGTCGTCGGCGGCCCGTACGCGGAACACCTGACACTCGCGCGGCTGCCGCGCGAAGCCGAGATGAGCGAGAAGCTCAAGGCGCGCTTTCCGGCCGTCACCGCGATCCACTATCCGAATTCCGGCACGCATTTTCACTGCTACGTCGCGCTGAAGCAGTCGCGCGACGGCGAGGCGCGCCAGATCATGCTCGCGTTGCTCGGCTGGGACCCGTACCTGAAGAACGTCGTCGCGGTCGACAGCGACATCGACATCACCGACGACGCGCAGGTGCTGTGGGCGATCGCGACGCACTTCCAGCCGCATCGCGACCTGTTCGTCGTCGACGGGCTGCCCGGCAGCCCGCTCGACCCATCGTCGTCGGCCGACGGCACGACGTCGCGAATGGGCGTCGACGCGACCCGCGGCGCGCGCTTCGACGGCGTGCGCGCCCGGGTCGGCGACGCTGCAATGCAGCGTGCCGCGCACCTCGTCGCGCAACTCGCCGGAGCGCCGCGATGAGCGCGCGGCGGCTCGTGGTCGGCATCAGCGGCGCGTCCGGCTTCGTGTACGGGATACGGCTGCTCGCGCTGCTGCGCGAACTCGACATCGAGACCCACGTGGTCGTGTCCCGCGCCGCCGCGCTGACGATGGCGCACGAGACCGATTTCAAGCTGTCCGACGTCGCCGCGCACGCGAGCGTGCTGTACCGCAACGACGACATCGCTGCGCCGATCGCGAGCGGCTCGTTCCGCACGCTCGGGATGATCGTCGCGCCGTGCTCGATGAAGACGCTCGCCGAGATCGCGAGCGGGCTGTCGGCGGGCCTGATCGCGCGCGCCGCCGACGTCGCGCTCAAGGAGCGCCGCCGGCTCGTGCTGCTCGCACGCGAAACGCCGTACACGCTCACGCACCTGCGCAACATGGCCGCCGCGACCGAGATGGGGGCGATCGTCGCGCCGCCCGTGCCGGCGTTCTATGCGCGTCCCGCGTCCCTCGAGCAGATGATCGACCACACGCTCGGCCGCGTGCTCGACCTGTTCGACCTCGATTCCCGCACCGTCCATCGCTGGAAAGACAGCGAATCACGGCCCCATCCGCAGCCCAACCGACTCAACGGAGACGCGTCATGACCCACATCCATACCACCCACAGCGACGTCCAGAAGATTCCGGTCACCGTGCTGACCGGCTTCCTCGGCGCGGGCAAGACCACGCTGCTGAACCATATCCTGCGCGAGAAACACGGCCGCAAGATCGCGGTGATCGAGAACGAGTTCGGCGAAATCGGCATCGACGGCGGCCTCGTGCTCGAATCGACCGAGGAAATCTACGAGATGACGAACGGCTGCGTGTGCTGCGTGGGCGCGGTGCGCGAGGATCTCGTGCGGATCGTGCGGATGCTGGTCGCCCGGCCCGACCGGCTCGATCACATCATCGTCGAGACGAGCGGGCTCGCCGATCCGTATCCGGTCGCGCAAACCTTCTTTCTCGACGATCCGATCGCGAAGGAAGTCGCGCTCGATGCGGTCGTCACGATGGTCGACGCGAAGCACATTCGCGCGCACCTCGACGATCTCGTGCTCGACGGCCGCGACAACCAGGCGGTCGACCAGATCGTCTGCGCGGACCGCATCGTCATCAACAAGGTCGATCTCGTCGACGCGACGGACGTCGGCGCGCTGACCGCGCGGCTGCGCGAGTTGAACAGCACCGCCGAGATCGTGACGTCGAGCTACGCGCAGGTCGATCTCGATCGCATCCTCGGGATCGGCGCGAACGAATTCGCGCAGATTCTCGTCGAGAGCGACGGACTGGCGGTCGAGGCGCCGCATGCGGACGAACACGAACACACGCATGCGCACGGCCACGACGCACACGGCGATCATCCGCACGACCACCACGACGATCACCACGAACACGACGCAAGCGTGTCTTCGGTCGGCATCGAAGTCGACGCGGACGTCGATCTCGACGCGCTCGAAGCCTGGCTCGGCGAGCTGCGCCGCGCCGACACCGCGAACCTGTTCCGGATGAAGGGCATCCTCGCCGTGCAGGGTCGCGCGCAGCGCTACGTGCTGCAGGGCGTGCACGGCGTGATCGAACTGCGCGCCGCGCAGGCGTGGGGCTGCGAGCCGCGCTCGTCGCGCATCGTTTTCATCGGCCGCGATCTCGATCGCGCCGCGCTGACCGACCGTTTCCATGCCTGTCTCGCCGCGCCGGTCGCGGCCTGACGGGCACGCCAGGCGGGTGCGCCATGCGCCCGCCCGATAACGAACCTCAGGAGACACGCCCATGAACTCTGCTTCACATCCCGTCGATCGGGTCCTGCCGCGCCGCCAGATGCTGACGCTCGGCCTGCAGCACATGCTCGTCGCGTATATCGGCGCGATCGCGGTGCCGCTGATCGTCGCATCGGCCTTGAAGATGTCGCCCGCCGATACGACCGTGCTGATCAGCACCGCGCTGTTCTGTTCCGGCATCTCGACGATCCTGCAAACGGTCGGCGTGTGGAAGCTCGGCGTGCGCTTGCCGATCCTGCAGGGCGTCGCGTTCAGCAGCGTCGGCCCGGTGATCGCGATCGGCCTGACGCCGGGCGTCGGGTTCGCCGGCGTGTGCGGCGCGGTGATCGGCGCGGGCATCATCACGACCTTCGCGGCGCCGCTGGTCGGCCGGCTGCGCCGCCTGTTCCCGCCGGTCGTGACGGGCTGCATCGTCACCGTGATCGGGCTGCAGCTGTTTCCGGTCGCATATCAGTGGGCCGGCGGCGGCGACGCGGCGAAGCTGCAGTTCGGCGAGCTGTCGTTCCTCGCGGTCGCGCTCGTCGTCGCGGTCGTGATCCTCGCGGTCAACCGCTTCGCGAACGCGTTCCTGCGCAACCTGTCGGTGCTGATCGGGCTGGTGGCCGGCAGCCTGCTCGCGATTGCGCTCGGGATGGGCAACTTCACGAACGTCGCGGCCGCGCCGTGGTTCACCGTGCCCTACCCGTTCCATTTCGGCACGCCCGTGTTCGCGATCGTGCCGGTGCTGACGATGGTCGTCGTGATGATCGTGCAGATGGTCGAATCGATGGGCCTGTTCGTCGCGATCGGCGACATCGTCGAGAAACAGGTGAGCGAGGAGGACGTCGTGCGCGGGCTGCGTGCGAACGGCATCGCGAGCGCGATCGCCGGCACGTTCGCCGCGTTTCCGTTCATCGCGTTCATGGAGAACGTCGGGCTCGTGATCCTGACCGGCGTGCGCAGCCGCTGGATCGTCGCGGTCAGCGGCGTGCTGATGTGCGTCGTCGCGCTGGTGCCGAAGATCGGCGCGATCGTCGCGTCGACGCCGTCGGCCGCGCTCGGCGGCGCGGGTATCGCGATGTTCGGCGTGGTCGTCGCGGCCGGCGTGCAGACGCTCGCGAAGGTCGATTTCGAGAACAACCGCTACAACGTGCTGATCGTCGGCTTCACGATCGCGACCGCGCTGATTCCGGTGATGGCGCCGAAGGTGTTCGCGCACATGCCCAACTGGACGCAGCCGTTCCTGCACAGCGGCGTCGTGATCGCCTGCCTCGTGTCGGTGCTGCTCAATGCGTTGCTCAACGGCGTGCCGGCGGCCGCCCCCGTTGAAACGCATGCCCGTGCCGATGCCGCGCCCCGCAGCCCGATGGCGCGCGAGTGCGACTGACCGGCTTCATGCCGCGCGCGGCCTCACGGCGGCGCGCGGCGCACGACAACCCGTGCCCCGACTATCCGAATCCGAGGAGACCCGACCATGAGCGTTCCTTCTTCTTCGCTGCTGATCCGCCACCCGCTCGCGGTCATGAGCGGCCACCCCGGCGACGCCGCGCGGCTCGGCCGGCCCGACCTGCGCATCCGCGACGGCCGGATCGAGACGATCGCACCCGATCTCGCGCCGCTACCCGGCGAGCGCGTGATCGATGCGAGCCATTGCGTCGTCTATCCGGGCTGGATCAACACGCACCATCATCTGTTCCAGAACCTGCTGAAAGGCGTGCCGGCCGGCATCAACGCCGACCTGCAGGCATGGCTTGCCGCCGTCCCGTATCCGCGCGTCGCCCGCTTCACGCCGGAACTCGCGCGCATCGCCGCGCGGCTCGGCTTCGCGGAACTGCTGCTGTCCGGCGTGACGACCTGCGCCGATCATCATTACCTGTACCACGCGGGCGGCACGACCGAGACCGGCGACCTGCTGTTCGACGAAGCCGCCGCCTTCGGCATGCGCTTCGTGCTGTGCCGCGGCGGCGCATTGCAGGCGGCCGGCGATCATCCGGGGTTCGCCGGCACCGCGCTGCAGCCCGAGACGCTCGATCAGATGCTCGCGGATATCGAACGGCTGAAGGCGCGCTATCACGACGCGGGCGCGGCATCGATGCGCCGCGTGGTCGTCGCGCCGACGACGCCGACCTTCTCGCTGCCGCCGGACCTGCTGCCGGAAGTCGCGCGGGCGGCGCGCGGCATGGGTCTGCGGCTGCATTCGCACCTGTCCGAGACGACCCGCTACGTCGATTTCTGCCGCGAGCGCTACGGCAAGCTGCCCGTCGAATTCGTCGCCGAGCGCGAATGGCTCGGCCCGGACGTGTGGTTCGCGCACCTCGTTCATCTTGAGGCGAGCGAGATCGCGATGCTCGCGGACACCGGCACCGGCTGCTCGCACTGCCCCGTCAGCAATGCACGGCTCGGCAGCGGCATCGCGCCCGCGCCGCGCATGGCGGCGACCGGCGTGCCGGTGTCGCTGGGCGTCGACGGCGTCGCGTCGAACGAATCGGGCAGCATGACGCACGAGGCGAATTTCGCGTGGCTCGTGCATCGCGCGGCGCACGGCGCGTCGGCCACCACGATCGAGGACGTGCTGCATTGGGGCACGCAAGGCGGCGCCCGCGTGCTCGGGCTGGATGCGGTCGGCACGCTCGGGGTCGGACAAGCCGCCGATCTCGTGCTGTACGACGTGAGCGGACCGCGCTTCAACGGTTTCCACGACCATGCGATCGCGCCGGTGGCGGCCGGCGAGCCCGCGCCGGTGAAGTACAACATCGTGAACGGTCGGATCGTGGTGGACAACGGCGAGATCCCGGGGCTCGACCTTGCCGCGTTGCGCCGTGCGGCCGTCGCCGCGGTGCGGCAGTTGCTCGACTGAGGGGAGGCCATCCGATGAATCCGCGCATCCGCATCGGCATCCTGACGCCGTCGTCGAACACCGCGCTCGAGCCGCTGACGAGCGCGATCGTCGCCGGCCTGCCACACGTCAGCGTGCATTTCGCGCGCTTCACCGTGACCGAGATCGCGCTCAGCGCGGCCGCGCTCGACCAGTTCGACGCGGCGCACATCCTCGTCGCGGCGCGGCAGCTCGCCGACGCGCGCGTCGACGTGATCGGCTGGAGCGGCACGTCGGCCGGCTGGCTCGGCTTCGAACGCGATGCCGCGCTGTGCCGCGGCATCGAAAAAGCGACCGGCATCCCGGCGACGACGTCGGTGCTCGCGCTGAACGAGTTGCTCGAGCGCACCGGCGTGCGGCGGCTCGGCCTCGTCACGCCGTATCTCGACGACGTGCAGCAACGGATCGTGCGTCAGTATGCGCAGCTCGGCATCGACTGCGTGGCCGAACGGCATCTCGGGCTGCGCGACAACGCCAGCTTCGCGGACGTGCCCGATACGCAGCTCGCGGCGTTGATGCGCAAGACGGCACAGGCGTGGCCGGATGCGGTGGCGACGTTCTGCACGAACCTGCATGCCGCGCATCTGGCCGGGCCGTTCGAACAGGCGACGGGCATCGCGGCTTACGACACGGTGTCGACGGTCGTGTGGAAGGCGTTGCGGATGGCCGGCGTCGATACGGGCGTGCTGGCGCGGTGGGGAAAGCTGTTCTCGATGAGTTGATGCGCATCGCCGCGGCCGCGAGTATGCTTGTGCTTCGCACGCTCTCCAACACGCGGCGGCACGGCGCAAGCGACACCGATGCCCCGCCAACCGCCACTCATCATCGATGGATTTCGACGTCATCGTTCTCGGCGCCGGCATCGTCGGCGTCTCCGCCGCGCTGCACCTGCAGGATCGCGGGCGCAAGGTTGCCCTCGTCGATCGCGGCGCGCCCGGCGAAGGCACGAGCTTCGGCAATGCCGGGCTGATCGAGCGCTCGTCGGTCGAACCGTACCCGTTCCCGCGCAGCCCGTTCACGCTGATGCGCTATGCGCTGAATCGCTCGACCGACCTCTACTGGCACAGCGCGTCGCTGCCCGCGTTCGCGCCGTGGCTCGCGCGGTTCTGGTGGGAATCGGCGCCGCTACGTCACGCGGCGGCCTCGCGCGACATGCTGCCGCTGATCGAACGCTGCATCGTCGAACACGACGCGCTGATCGTCCGGGCCGGCGCCGGCGAACTGATTCGCGCGAACGGCTGGCTGGAAGCGTTCCGCACGCCGGCCGCATTCGAACGCGGCGTGGCCGAGGCCGGCCTCACCGCGCGCCGCCACGGGCTCGGCATCACGCCGCTCGACGCGGCCGCGCTGCTCGCGCATGAACCGAGCCTCGCGGCGGGCTTCTGCGGCGCGCTGCACTGGCTCGACCCGAAAAGCGTCGTCGATCCGGCCGCGCTCGTCAAAGCGTATGCGCAGCTGTTCGCGCGGGGCGGCGGCACGCTGCTGACGGGCGACGCCGCGAGCCTCGACGCGCTGTCACCCGGCTGGCAGGTGAAGACCGGCGACGGCCCGGCGGCCGCGCCGGCCGTCGTCGTCGCGCTCGGCCCGTGGTCCGACACGGTGTTCGGCAAGTTCGGCTACAAGATTCCGCTGCGCGAGAAGCGCGGCTATCACATGCACTACGCGCCGTCCGCGCGCGGCGTGCCGTCGGCGCCGATCGTCGATCGCGAATACGGTTACGTGATCGCGCCGATGCGGCGCGGATTGCGGCTGACGACCGGCGTCGAGATCGCGCGGCGCGGGCTTCCGCCAACGGGCGTGCAGCTCGAACGCGCGGAACGCGTCGCGCGGCCGGTGTTCGGGTTCGGCGAGCGGCTCGACCCGCATCCGTGGCTCGGCTTCCGGCCGTGCACGCCCGACATGCGCCCGGTGATCGGCCCCGCGCCCGCGCATCGCGGGCTGTGGTTCGCGTTCGGCCACAACCATCACGGCCTGACGCTCGGCCCCGTCACCGGCCGCCTGCTCGCCGAGATGATGACCGGCGAGGCGCCGTTCACCGATCCGGCGCCGTATCGCGCGGATCGCTTCTGAGCAAGCGATCCCCCGACGCGCCGCCCCGAATGGCGTCGAATCCGGCGTCGTCAGCGAAAGCGCAGCTGATTTCGCCCGAGCTGCGCAACGGACGCGCAGCCCATCAGCCGCATGTCCCGTTCGATCTCTGCCCGCATCAGTTGCAACGCGCGCTCGACGCCGGGCTGCCCGGCGGCGGCGAGCGGGAACAGGTAATAGCGTCCCAGCCCGACGGCCTTCGCCCCCAACGCCAGCGCCTTCAGTACGTGCGAACCGCGCTGCACGCCGCCATCCATCATCACGTCGATCCGGTCGCCCACCGCGTCGACGATCTCGGCAAGCTGATCGAACGCCGCGCGCGAACCGTCCAGTTGCCGTCCGCCGTGGTTCGACAACACGATGCCGGTACAGCCGATGTCCACCGCCCGGCGGGCATCGTCGACCGACATCACGCCTTTCAGGCAAAACTGCCCGTTCCACTCCCGCACCATCGCGGCGACGTCGTCCCATGACATCGACGGATCCAGCATGTCCGTGAAGTAGCGGCTGATCGACATCGCGCCGCCGCCCATGTCGACATGCCGGTCGAGTTGCGGCAAACGGAACCGCTCGTGGGTCAGATAGTTGATGGCCCAGGCCGGCTTCAACGCGAACTCGGTCAGCCCCGCGAGAGTCAGCCGGAATGGAATCGAAAAACCGGTGCGCTTGTCACGCTCGCGATTGCCGCCGGTAATGCTGTCCACCGTCAGCATCATCACGTTCACGCCGGCGTCCCTCGAGCGGTTCATCATCTCGCGATTGAGGCCGCGATCCTTGTGAAAGTAGAACTGGTAGACCTGCGGGCCCTGGCTGATCGCACGCGCTTCTTCCAGGCTCACGGTGCCGAGCGACGACACGCCGAACATCGTGTCGAATTTCGCGGCCGCGGCGGCGACCGCGCGCTCGCCGTCATGATGAAACAGGCGTTGCAGCGCCGTCGGCGAACAATAGACCGGCATGCCGAGCTTCTGCCCCATGACCGTCACCGACAGGTCGACATCACGCACGCCGCGCAACACGTTCGGCACCAGATCGCAGCGTTCGAACGCACGCGTGTTGCGTCGATACGTGGCTTCATCGTCGGCCGCACCGTCGATGTAGTTGAAGATCGGTCCCGGCAACCGCCGCCTGGCGAGTTCGCGGAAGTCGTGGAAATTGTGGCAATCGTTCACGCGCATTCGTCACACTCCATTCGGCGCGCGAGCGGCGTGCCGGTCGACCGGCGCGCGTCGCTCGCAGCGCAGCGTTCGTTCTGTCCCGACGGCCGGTGCGCTCGCACGGTGCGGACGCCGCATCGACACCCGGAAGGGTCCGCGTCGCGTGCGCCGCTTCCCGACATGCAGGAAATCGATTCGTGCGCTCAGTCGAGCGCGCGGCCGAAGATGCGGATCACTTCGTCGAGATGCTCGGCCATCGCGCGGCGCGCGGCGTCCGGGTCGCGCGCGCGGATCGCGTCGAGGATCGCGCGATGCTCGAGTTCGGACCGGTGCGGCATGTCGTTCGGCATGTACAGCGACTGCAGCCGCTGGAACATCAGATCGTACTTGTGCGCGAGCAACTGCTTGATCATCAGCGCATACGCGGGGTTGTCGCTCGCTTCCGCGATGCGGATGTGGAACAGCCGGTCGCCCGGGTGCGTGAGCGAGCCGCTGCGGTTGTCGTCCTGGTTGCGCAGGAACGCTTCGTGAATCCCTTCGATCTGCGCGTCCGAGCCATGCTTCGCGGCCAGCGACGCGGCTTCCGGCTCGATCAGCCGGCGCGCCTGCAGCAGCGCGAACGGCGGGATTTCGGTATCGAGGTCGAGCGCGATGCCGAGTTCGGGATCGATTTCGACGATCGAGAACGGCGCGACCTTCGCGTCGGGCGCCGGCGCGGGTTCGGGCACGGCAGCCGCTTCCGGGTGGCGCACCTTCACGCCGTCGCCGACGCGCACGCTGACGAGCCCGTTCACTTCGAGCGCGATCAGTGCCTCGCGCACCGACGTGCGCGACACGCCGAAGCGTTCGGCCAGTTCGCGCTCGGGCGGCAGATAGCTGCCCGGCGGGAAATCGCCGGACTCGATCATCGCGCTGAGCTTGTCGGCGATCTGCTGGTAGAGGCGGCGGTTCTGAATCGGCTGGATGGACATACGTTGACGCTGGTAATCGGTTTCGTTCCGGACGGTCTGACGAATCGGCAGACCGCTCGCGCCTATTTTATATGCCGCGCTTCATGTCGCCCGGCACCGCGTAGCAACGCGCGGCCGTGCCGCCCCACAACGCGTCGCGCTCGGCCGCCGACAGCCGCGATTCGGCCCAGCGCTCGACGAGCGACGCCACTTCGTCATACGACGCCGCGAGCAGGCACACGGGCCAGTCCGAGCCGAACATCAGCCGCTGCGGGCCGAACGCGTCGAGCGCCGCGTCGAGGCACTGTTCGACATGCCGGATATCCTGTCCGCGCAGACCGCGCCGCCAGTCGGCCTCGGTCACGAGCCCCGACAGCTTGCACACGACGTGCGGCAGCGCGCCCAGCTCGCGCAGCGCCGCACGCCAGCGCGGAAATGCCGTGTCGTCGCGCTCGAACGCGGCGAGCGCCGGCTTGCCGCAGTGATCGAGCACGAGCCAGTGCGCGTCGTGCCGCGCGCAGAACGCACGCACGTCCGGCAACTGGCGCTCGAACACGAGCACGTCGTACACGTAACCGTTCGCCTGCAGCCATGCGACACCGCGATTGAAGCCGGGATCGGCGACGAACGCGCCGACGTCGGCTTCGTCCTGCACCTGGTGACGAAAGCCGCGCAGCTTCGGCCTGCGCCACTCGGCGACACGGTCGGCCAGCGCCGGCGCGCCGAGATCCTCCCAGCCGACCACCGCCGCGATGCGTGCGTCGTCGCGCGCGAGGTCGAGCAGGAATGCCGTCTCGTCGCGCCCGGCGCGCGCCTGCACCGCGATCGACGCGCCGAGCGCCTGCGCATGCATCTGCGGCCACAGCGCGTCGGGCAGGTAGTCGCGCGCGAGCACGCCCATGCCGGGGCCGATCCACGGATAGTCGGCCGCGCGATAACGCCAGAAGTGCTGATGCGAATCGATACGCACTGCGCCCATGATGCCCTCGTGTTCAATCGCCGCGGCGGCGACGGCCCGCATCGTCGCCACCATTCGCCACGTTCAGTCGTACAACACCGCCGTGATCTTCGGATCGTCGATATTGGTCTTGTCGTACCAGTAGAACCCGGTATCGATGACCTTCGGCAGCTTCTCGCCCTTGATCGCCTTCACGGCCGCCTCGACGGTCTTGTAGCCGATCCCGATCGGGTTCTGCGTGATCGCGCCGGCCATCAGCCCGCTGCGGATCGCGTCCTTCTGCTGCTTGCCGGAATCGTAGCCGATGATCACGACCTTGCGCTTCATCTCGCGCACGCCGTTGACCACGCCGATCGCCGAGCCTTCGTTGGTGCCGAACAGCCCCTTGAGCTTCGGATACGCCTGCAGGATCGACTTCGTCACCTCGGTCGACTTCAGCTGGTCGCCCTCGCCGTACTGCACGGTCACGACCTGTACCTTCGGATGCGCGGACTTCATCCGTTCGAGGAAGCCGTCGCGGCGGTCGATGCCGGTGCGGCTCGTCTGGTCGTGCGCGACCACGGCCACCTCGCCTTCGTCGCCGATCAGCGCGGCGAGCTTGTCGGCGGCGAGCGCGGCGGCCGCCTTGTTGTTGGTCGCGGCCGTCGTCACCGGAATGTCGCTGTCCACGCCCGAGTCGAACGCGATCACCGGAATCTTCTCGGCCTGCGCCTTCTTCAGGAGCGGCAGCGCGGCCTTGCTGTCGAGCGCCGCGAAGCCGAGCGCGGCCGGTTTCTTCGCGATCGCGGCCGACAGCATGTCGATCTGCTTGTCGACCATCGCCTCGGTTTCCGGCCCTTCGAACGTCACCTTCACCTTGTAGTCCTTCGCCGCCTGCATCGCGCCCGATTTCACGGCCTGCCAGAACTGATGCTGGAAGCCTTTCGAGATCAGCGGGATGTAGGTTTCCTGCGCCTGCGCGCCGGCCGTGACGCCGACGGCGAACGTCAGCCCGACGATCGCGTTCAACACCTTGCTCCTGATCACTTCGCGTCTCCTTGGTTGGTATCGACTGAAATGCCGGCCCGGCCGGCGGTGAAGCCCATGCGTGCTTGCGCCCGTACCTGCGTCAGCGGCGCCGCCGGCGCAGGATGTCCACGTAGACGGCGAGGATGATGATCACGCCCGTCACGACCGTCTGCCATTCCTGCGCGACCGACATGATGCGCAGGCCGTTGGTCAGCACGCTCATGATGAACGCGCCGATGATGGTGCCGACGATGCTGCCCGCGCCGCCCGACAGCGACGTGCCGCCGATCACGACGGCCGCAATCGCATCGAGCTCGTAGCCCTGCCCGAGCGCCGGCTGCGCGGAGTTCAGCCGCGACGCGATCAGCAGGCCGGCGATCCCGCACACCGCGCCGCTGAACGTGTAGACGGCGATCTTCCACGCGTCGACGTTCACGCCGGACAGCCTGAGCGCCTCCTCGTTGCTGCCGAGCGCGAACGTGTAGCGGCCGAAGATGGTGCGGTTCAGCACGATCGACGCGCCGATCGCGACGAGGAACAGGATCAGCACCGCGTTCGGGATCGGCAGCGCGGGAATCAGGTTGCCGATCAGCGAATCCTGCGCGATCGACGTGAAGCCCGGCGTGTCGTTGAAGTAGATCGGCCGCGTGCCGGAGATCACGAGCGACAACCCCTTGAGCAACATCATCATGCCGAGCGTCGCGATGAACGGCGGCACCTTCATCTTCGCGATCACGATGCCCGACACGCAGCCCGACAGCGCGCCGAAGCCCAGCGCCGCCAGAATCCCGAGCGGCAGCGGCATGCCCCATTTCGTCAGCACGACGCCGGCCATCACCGCGCAGAACGTCATCAGCGTGCCGACCGACAGGTCGATGCCGGACGTGATGATCACGTACGTACAGGCGACGGCCAGCACGCCGTTCACGGCGGTGGCCTGCAGGATCGACACGAGGTTGTCGACTTCGAGGAAGTTCGACGACGCGAAGCTGAAGAACACGATCAGCAGCACGAGGCTCGCGAACGCGAGCAGCTTCTGCCGCGCGGCCGGGTTGAAGAAGCGCGATTTCAGGCTCGCTGCGGCGGCCGGCGTGTCGCCGGTGGCCAGGGACGGAACGGGATGCGTATCGTTGGACATGATCGGGTAGGCGTCTGAGCGTCTGATTCAGGACAATACGGTCGACTCGCGCTGCGTCGCGAGCTGCATGATCTTTTCCTGCGTGGCGTCGGCCGCGCGCAATTCGCCGGTCACGCGGCCTTCGCACATCACGAGAATCCGGTGGCTCATGCGCAGCACCTCGGGCAGCTCCGACGAGATCATCACGATCGCCTTGCCGTCGGCGGCCAGCGCGTCGAGCAGCTTGTAGATCTCGCTTTTCGCGCCGACGTCGATGCCGCGCGTCGGTTCGTCGAAGAACAGGATGTCGCAGTCGCGCAGCAGCCACTTCGCGATCACGATCTTCTGCTGGTTGCCGCCCGACAAGAGCCGCGCGGGCTGCGCGACCGACGGCGTGCGGATCGCGAGCTGGCGCACGTACGACTGCGCGGCCTCGCGCATCCCGCGCGCATCGAGGAACATGCCGCGGCGCACGAAGCGGCGCATGCTCGACAGCGCGATGTTGTTCTGCACGTCCATCCCGACCGCGAGCCCGAAGTGCTTGCGATCCTCGGACAGGTAGCCGATGCCGAACTTCACCGCGTCGGCCGGCGTGCGGATCGTCACGGCCCTGCCGTGCACGCGGATCTCGCCCGCATCGACCGGGTCCGCGCCGAACACCGCGCGCGCGACCTCGGTGCGGCCCGCGCCCATCAGCCCGGCGAAGCCGAGGATCTCGCCGCGCCGCAGCGTGAAGCCGACGTCGCGGATCGCGCGGCCGCGCGACAGCCCGCGCACTTCGAGCGCGATCTCGTTCGCGGACGTATCGGGCGGCGTGCGGGTTTGCGCATCGAGCTGGCGGCCGACCATCATCGAGATGATCGTGTCCATCGACGTGTCCGCCATCGGCACGGTCGCGACGTACTTGCCGTCGCGCATCACGGTCACGCGATCGGCGATCTGGCGCAGCTCGTCCATCTTGTGCGAGATGTAGATGATGCCGACGCCGTTCGCGCGCAGGTCGCGGATGATGCGGAACAGCTCGGCGATCTCCGCGTTGTTCAGCGCGGCGGTCGGCTCGTCCATGATCAGCACGCGCGAGTCGAACGACAGCGCCTTCGCGATCTCGACCATCTGCTGCTTCGCGACCGTCAGCCGGCCGACCGGCGTGCGCGGATCGAGATCGAGCCGCATCCGCCGGAAGATCGCGGCAGCGTCCCGGTTCAGCTTGTCTTCGTCGACGAACACGCCGAAGCGGCCGCGCGGCTCGCGGCCGATGAAGATGTTCTGTGCGACGCTCAGGTGATTCATCAGGTTCAGTTCCTGATGGATGATGCCGATGCCGAGCGCCTGCGCGGCACGCGGGTCGGCGATCTCCACCGGGCGGCCGTCCATCCGGATCTCGCCCGCGTCGCGCTGGTAGACGCCCGCGAGTATCTTCATCAGCGTCGACTTGCCGGCGCCGTTCTCGCCCATCAGCGCATGCACTTCACCCGCATGCAGGTCGAAACGGCAATCGTCGAGCGCCTGCACGCCCGGAAAGCGCTTGCCGATGCCGGTCAGCGCGATCAGCGGCGGCGGGGTGTTCGGGGTCGGGTCGGGTTGCATGGAACGCGGCCCTCAACTGATCGCACGATCGAGATGCGTGTAGCCGCCATCGACGAACAGCCACTGGCCCGTCGTGTGCGATGCGCGATCCGACAGCAGGAACACGGCCGTATCGGCGATCTCGTCGGCCGTCGTGAAGCGCCGGCCGAGCGGCACCTTGCCGGCAATTTCCGCGACTTTCGCCTCCGGATCGTCGAAACCGGCGATCCAGTTCTGGTAGAGCGGCGTCATCACCTCGGCGGGAATCACCGCGTTCACGCGCACGCCGTCGTCGCGCAACGCGACCGCCCATTCACGTGTCAGCGCGAGCTGCGCGCCCTTCGACGCGCAATAGCCGCTCGTGTTGCCCTGCCCGGTCACGGCCGTCTTCGACGAAATGTTGACGATCGCGCCGCGCGCCGCCTTCAGGTGCGGCACGCAGTAGTGCGCCATCACGTAGTAATGGATCAGGTTGCGTTCGAGCGACGCGACGAACGCATCGCGTCCGGCGTCGAGCCCGATGCTGTCGTTGACGCCCGCGTTGTTGACGAGGCCGTCGAGGCGGCCGAAGCGCGCGACGGTCTGCGCGACGGCGTCGCGGCACTGCGCGTCGTCCTGCAGCTCGACGCTCATGCACGTCGCGCGCGGCTGCTTGCGCGCGAGTGCGCGCCAGAATGCGTCGTCGGGCGCGTGGCGCGCGAACACCACCGGTATCGCGCCCTCGCCGGCCAGCCGCATCGAGATCGCGGCGCCGATGCCCGACGCGCCGCCGGTCACGATCACGACCTTGTCTTGCAGATTCAAATCCACTTCGCGTCTCCGTCGTTCATGTTGTCGCCGCGCACGACGCGCGCGGCGCGCCGTCGCGCGTCGCCCCGCGTCAGCCGCGGAACCGGTATTGCTCCAGCGATTCGGGCTTCATCTCGATCGAAAAACCGGGCGCCGTCGGCGGCATGTACGCCGCGCCGCGCACCACGCACGGTTCGACGAAATGCTCGTGCAGGTGGTCGACGTACTCGGTCACGCGCCCTTCCTTCGTGCCGGAAATGCACACGTAATCGATCATCGACAGGTGCTGCACGTACTCGCACAGCCCGACGCCGCCCGCATGCGGGCACACCGGCAGCCCGTACTTCGCGGCCATCAGCATCACCGCGAGAATCTCGTTCACGCCGCCGAGCCGGCACGCGTCGATCTGCACGACGTCGATCGCGCCGCGCGCGATGAACTGCTTGAACAGCACGCGGTTCTGGCACATCTCGCCGGTCGCGACCTGCACCGGCGCGATCGCCTTGCGGATCTTGCGATGCCCTTCGACGTCGTCGGGGCTCGTCGGCTCCTCGATGAACCACGGCCGCGCGAACGCGAGCTCGCGCACCCAGTCGATCGCCTCGTCGACTTCCCACACCTGGTTCGCGTCGATCATCAGCTTGCGGTCGGGGCCGATCACCTCGCGCGCGATCGTCACGCGGCGGATGTCGTCCTCGAGGTTCCCGCCGACTTTCAGCTTCACGTGGTCGAAGCCTTCTTCCACCGCCTCGCGGCACAGCCGGCGCAGCTTGTCGTCGCTGTAGCCGAGCCAGCCGGCCGACGTCGTGTAGCACGGGTAGCCGTCGCGCTCGAGCGCGGCGATCCGCGCGGCCTTGCCGGGCGCCTGCCGGCGCAGCAGCTCGAGCGCTTCGTCCGGGCTCAGGCAGTCGGTCAGGTAGCGGAAGTCGATCGCCCGCACCAGCTCCTCCGGACTCATGTCGGCGACGAGCCGCCACAGCGGCTTGCCGACGGCCTTCGCCCACAAATCCCACACCGCATTGACGACGGCGCCCGTCGCCAGGTGGATCGCGCCCTTGTCGGGGCCGATCCAGCGCAACTGGCTGTCCGACGTGACGTGCCGCCAGAAACGGCCCATGTCCTCGCGGATCCAGTCGAGGTCCAGGCCGACGACGAGGTGACGCATCGCGTCGATCGCCGCACAGCAGATTTCGTTGCCGCGCCCGATGGTGAACGTGAGCCCGTGACCTTCGAGCCCGTCGTGGTCGGTTTCGAGCACGACGTAGGCCGCCGAATAATCGGGGTCCGGATTCATCGCGTCGGAGCCGTCGAGCTGGCGCGAGGTCGGAAAGCGCACGTCGAGGACGCGCATCGATCGAATGATAGGCATGACGAACCGTCCGTTAAAGGGAATCAGGCCTGCACGGTGCGCTGGCGTTGCTCGCCGAGCCCGTCGATGCCGAGCGTGATCACTTGTCCGGCGCGCAGGTAGACGGGCGGCTTCTGCCCGAGGCCGACGCCCGGCGGCGTGCCGGTCGAGATCACGTCGCCCGGCTGCAAGCTCATGAAGCGGCTCAGGTAGCTGATCAGGTGCGGCACGCGGAACACCATCGTCGCGGTCGAGCCGTTCTGGTAGCGGTGGCCGTCCACGTCCAGCCACAGCCGCAGCGCGTGCGGATCGGGCACTTCGTCGGCCGTCACGAGCCAGGGCCCGAGCGGGCCGAACGTGTCGTTGCCCTTGCCCTTGTCCCACGTGCCGCCGCGTTCGAGCTGATATTCGCGCTCCGACACGTCGTTCACGACGCAGTAACCGGCGACGTGCGACAGCGCATCGGCTTCGTCGATATAGCGGCCGCCCTGGCCGATCACCACGCCGAGCTCGACTTCCCAGTCGGTCTTCTCGGAGCCGCGCGGGATTTCGACGTCGTCGTTCGGGCCGGAAATCGCGCTCGTCCACTTGCCGAACACGACGGGCTCCTTCGGCACCTCCATCCCCGATTCGGCCGCGTGATCCGAGTAGTTGAGCCCGATGCAGATGAACTTGCCGACGCGGCCGACGCACGCGCCGAGCCGCGGCGTGCCTTCGACGAGCGGCAGCGACGACGGCGGGATGTCGCGCAGCCGCGCGAGCGACGCGGGCGTCAGCGCGTCGCCGGCGATGTCGTCGATCACGCCGGACAGATCGCGAATGTGGCCCTGCGCATCCAGCAGGCCCGGTTTTTCATGGTGTTTGTCGCCAAATCTCAGCAGTTTCATATCGTCGTCCGAACGGAAACGGAAAGTGAATGGAAAGGGGCGGTCAGTTTGATACGGTCAGTTTGACCAGCCGCCGTCGATCAGGTGAATCGTGCCGGTGGTGAACGACGCTTCGTCGGACGCCAGGTACAGCGCGAGCGCGGCCACTTCGTCCGCGGTGCCGATGCGGCCGATCGGCTGGCGCGCGACGAACGCCTGGCGCACCTCGTCGGTCGACACGTGGCGCGTACGCGCCTGGTCGGCGATCCGCTGCTCGAGCGACGGCGATTCGATCGTGCCCGGGCAGATCGCGTTGCAGCGGATGCCCCGCTCGACGAAATCGGCGGCCACCGCCTTGGTCAGCCCGATCACGGCCGCCTTGGTGGTGCCGTACACGAAGCGGTTCGGCACGCCCTTCACGCTCGACGCGGCCGACGCCATGTTGACGATCGACGCGCCGCCGGCTTCGAGCATCGCGGGCAGCAGCGCGCGGATCAGCCGGTACATCGACGTGACGTTCAGGTTCAGCGAGAACGCCCACGCGTCGTCGTCGCAGTCGAGAATCGAGCCGTGGTGCACGTAGCCCGCGCAGTTGAACAGCACGTCGAATGCGCGTTCGCTCGCGGCGAGCACGGCCACCTCGTTCGCGTCGGTGACGTCGAGCCGCCGCGTGACCAGCCGGCCGCCCGCGCGCTCGGCGTCGGCTTCGAGCCGCACCAGCGCGGCTTCGTTGATGTCGGTCGCCAGCACGTCGGCGCCCTCGCGCGCGAACCGCAGCGCGGTCGCACGGCCGATGCCCTGCCCGGCCGCCGTCACCAGCGCGCGTTTGCCCTGCAATCTCATGAGCACTCTCCGAAAAAGCCGGCCGCCAGTCGGCCGATTGGCACAAAGGACTAAAGGTCCAACCAATCATAGGAACGGATCCCGCGTTTGTCACGAAATCGGAATTCAGTATTTACCCGGGGCTGGCGAACCCGTCCCGCGGATAAGGATTCGGCGTGAGAGCGGCGTCGAGGCCTCGCTTGGGCGATCCGCGCAAAGCCAATACGGGCGGGCCTTTGCGCCAATTGTTCGGCGTCGTTCGGCACGGCGAGCGGCGCAACCTGACAAAAAAGTCATGTTCGCGTCAGGGTGTCAACGGGTGGCGCACGCCATCATGGCGTTGCCGGACCGCGCTTCCGGTACATCGCCTCCCCGCCCGCGCAGGATCCCTGCGGGCACCTCCGTCCTCCGGCGATGTATCCCGTGACTGGGCGAGCAGACACGGCGCGCGGGCCGATTTTCCGCCCCGGACGTCCCCGTCCGGGGCTTTTTGTCCTTGGTTTTTCAAGAAAATAAGCGTGGATTGTTTCTAAATCGGCAAAAGGTAATTTGAGCCAGACAGGATGTTTTTTCCGGTCACAGACGCTTACATTTAGCGCACCACTCATGGAAACCCCTACGGATTCCCCCTTGGGTAGTGACACCCCACTGCCATGGCCGAACCCGCACGGGCTTTAGGAAACGGCAAAATGAAGGCCTCCAAATCCCTGCCTGCGCTCGATCCCGCCGACGTCCACGTCGAAATCCTCGAACGTTCCGATACGCTGCTCGTCGTCCGCTGGGTCGAACCCGGCCGCTGTCACTACGGCGAACAGCGCTGGCGCCGCCGCTTCGCGCAGCGCACCGGCACCTGCGCGCTGTCGCGCCAGGTCATCCATCGCGGCGACGAAGTGTTCCGCCCGGCCGAGCGCCCGGCCCCCGCGAACGCCGCCGCCATGATCTCCGCCGCCGAAGTGCTCGCGCTGGCCGGCAGCAGGTAACACCTGCCGGCCGCGCGCCGGGCTCGCGGCGCCACGCGCCAGCCCTAGAAGCGCCGGTCTAGTTCCCCCGCTTGTCTGCTCCGTCCGCCCGCACTATCGTTACACCACTCAATGTAACGATTACGTGCCGCGGCCGACCGGCTGCGCCAATGGAGGCAGACATGCATGCATGGAGCGCGCGCCACGTCCCGGCGCAAGGCGGCAAGATCGCGGTCGTGACGGGCGCCAACAGCGGTCTCGGCTGGCAGCTCGCGGAAACGCTGGCCGCGAAAGGCGCGACGGTCGTGATGGGCTGCCGCGACGCCGCACGCGGCGCGCAGGCGGCCGACGCGATCCGCCGGCTTCATCCTCATGCCCGCGTCGAAGTCGATCCGCTCGATCTCGCCGATCTCGCGTCGATCGCCCGCTTCGCCGCCGACGTCGGCGAACGCCACGGCCGCGTCGACATCCTCTGCAACAACGCCGGTGTGATGTTCCTGCCGCTGCGGCACACGCGCGACGGCTTCGAGATGCAATTCGGCACCAACCACCTCGGCCATTTCGCGCTGAC
The DNA here is from genome assembly GCF_029522185.1 of Burkholderia sp. IO2. Classification (NCBI taxonomy): domain Bacteria; kingdom Pseudomonadati; phylum Pseudomonadota; class Betaproteobacteria; order Burkholderiales; family Burkholderiaceae; genus Burkholderia; species Burkholderia sp. IO2. Next base: position 109,354 of record NZ_JAKWFH010000004.1, read on the forward strand.
CGGCCAGTTGCTGCCGGCGCTACGCGCCGCGCGCCGGGCGCGCGTCGTCACGATGTCGAGCGGCTTCAACCGCGGCGGCCGGATTCGTGTCGACGACCTGCGCGCCACGCAGCGCTACAACCGTTATCTCGCCTACTGCGACAGCAAGCTCGCGAACCTCGTGTTCGCGATCGAGTTGCAGCGCCGTTTCGAGCGCGCGGCGTTCGCCGGCATCAGCGTCGCCGCACACCCCGGCTACGCGGCGACCAACCTGCAGTTCGCGGGCCCGGCGATGGACAGTTCCCCGGCCCGCGCCGCGCTGATGCGTGCCGCGAACCGTTATCTCGCGCAGCCGGCCGACCAGGGCGCGCTGCCCGCGATCCATGCGGCAACGTCGCCCGATCTGGCGGGCGGCGCGTACATCGGCCCGTCCGGCTGGTTCGAGTCGCGCGGGCTGCCGGCGCCGGCGAGCGTACCGCGCGCGGCACGCAACGTGGCGTCGGCGGCATTGCTGTGGGAGGCCTCGGAAGCCGCCACGGGCGTGCGCTTCCTCAGCGCCGGGGCGCCCGCAGGACGCGCGCCGGGCCGGCCGTTCGATGCGGCGGTCGAAGCACGCTGAACCGCCCGCACGCGATCTCGATATTCTTCATACTTATTACGGCAACCGAAAAGAAAGCCCATTGAAAGACTGATTCAGCGCTCCACTGTTACCAGACAGGAAACAATCTATCGTCAAAATCAGCGTTTACCCTGAACCGCCCGGTGACTAAGATTTGATCAATCGCTCAAGACATGGTGTCGAGAGCGAACTCAATAAAACACCGGAGGTCACCATGAAATCGCTCGTTTCCGCAGTCGTTGCCGCTGCCGCCCTGTCCGCTTCGTTCGGCGCATTCGCTCAAAGCACCGTGACGCGCGCTCAAGTGCGCAACGAACTGGTCCAGCTCGAAAAGGCCGGCTACAAGCCGGGTCTGTCGAGCCCGTACTACCCGAACGACATCCAGAGCGCCGAAGCGCGCGTTCATGGCGCCGACACCAGCGGCTACGGCGCGCAACCGGCTCCGCTCGTCCACTCGGGCGCACCGGCTGCCGCGTCGTCGAACGCACGCGACTCGATCTTCTTCGGCCAGTAAGCCGACGCGCCCCCGGCGGGCGCCGCGCGTCGCGCGCTGAAGTCAAGCAGTCCGGACGAGCCCCCTTCGCGGGGCTCGTCTTTTTTGTGAAACGCATACCTCCGCCGCCCGGCAGCGGGTGGCTTCGCCCGGACGCCTGGCGTCCGGGTGCTTTTTCCCGAACAGGTGTGCGAGAAGGCGCCGTGCGTGCCGGTCAGCGCGCCGCGGCCGCAGCCCCGGCCGGCGCCGATCGCGACAGCACGCGCCACCGCGACAGCAACTCGTCGCGATCGACGTAACAGCCCTGCAAGTGCCGGCGGCCCGTCGACGGGTCGAACTCGGTGCGCGCGTGCAGCACGCGCCGGTTGTCGAACGCCCACATGTCGCCTGCCCGCAACCGGCGCTGCACGCGAAAACGCGGCTCGCGCGCCAGCGCGAGGAACCGCCGATACGCACGATAGACGGCCGGCACCGCGCCGGCCGGCGCATCGAGCGGGCCGCGCAGGAAATTCGCGACACGCACTTCCGTCACATGGCCGCGCGCATCGAGCCCGATCACCGGCGCCGAACAGCGGTAGTCGCTGTTCGCGCTCTTGTTCCAGAACTCGAACGGCGTCGATGCGAGCCGCTCGAAATCGTCCGGATGTTCGCGCCGCAACGCATCCGCGAGCGCGAAGCCATCGAGGAAAATGCTGTCGCCGCCCGTCGCGTCGTTCGCGAGGCAGTGCAGGAACTGCACGCCCGGCTGCAATTCGCGCGTCGGCAGATCGGTGTGCGGCGGAAGATTCAGCGACGTATACGCATTGCTGTCCGGGCGCGGCTTCGATTCGACGTCGAACAGCACGCCGAAATTGCTTTCGCGGATCAGGCCGACGCGGCGCGCGATCTCGTCGACACGGCCGCGCTCGGCCGGCACGCCTTCGACGAGCGTCAACCCCGTGCGCTGCAACGCGCCGAGCCATGCCAGCAACGCGCGGTCGTCCTCCATCACGTCGCGCCACGCGAACACGCCGATCGCCGTCGCATCGTCGCCGGTCCATACGTGCCGCCGATGCACGGCCAGACGCTCCGCGCGCGATGCGTCGTCGTACGCGTGCGCACGCAACCAGCCCGGCGACCACGCACTGCGGTGCCCGTCGTTCCATTCCACATGCAGCGCGCCATCGGCTTCGACGTGCACGGTGAGCGCGGACAGATCCTCGCGCGCATCGGCGATCTCGAATACCTGTTCGCGCGTGATCGCGTGCACGCACGCGGAACACGCGCAGTTGTCGCGCAGCCAGTCGAAATGGAACGGCGAGCGTCGCGCGTCGCTCCACTCGACGTCCACCGCGCCATCGCCGATCGTCGCCGCCGCGATGGCCGCGTCGGCCGAAAACGTCCGCCAGTCCTCGATACGGTGTTGCGCCGCTGCCTGCATCGTTGCCTCCCCGAAAACGCCCGCTACGCGTGTGGTGCGAGCAAGAACCCGCCGACCATCCGGTGCATCCGTGCGGCCTGCGGGCTCGTTCCGAGCGCGCGCCAGCAGCCATGCACCAGCCCCTCTCCCATCCAGCCGTGCGCGACCCCGCCGGCCGCGCGAATCCGTTCGACGTACACGCGCGCATCGTCGCGCAGCGGATCGTGCTCGGCGCCGATCGCGAGCACCGGCGGCAAGCCGTCGAAGCGTGTGGCTTCGAGCGGCACCGACGCGCGCAGCAGCGGGTCATCGTTCAGCAGCACGGCCGACAGGTCGCCGTTCCAGTACAGCGCGCGGTAGCGATGCACGTCGTCGAGCGTCAGCATCGGCGCGTGCGCTTCCGTTTCGCGCGCGGGCGATTGCGGTTCGAAACCGAGCATCGGATAGACGAGCGCGATGCCGTCCACGTTGCGTTCGCCCGCATCGCGCAGCGCGGTCGCCGCCGCCGCCGCGAGCATCCCGCCCGCGCTGTCGCCCGCGAGCGTCAGCGGATGCGCGCACGGCCCGAACGGCCAGCGCGCATCGCGTGCGGCGCGCGTGACTTCCACGCAATCGTCGAGCGCGGCCGGCGCGCGGTATTCGGGCGCCAGCCGATAGTCGACCGCGATCACGTCGAGGCCGGTATCGGCCGCCAGTTGCGCGGTGATCAGCGCATGACTGTCGAGCGAGCCGACGACGAAACCGCCGCCATGAAAAAACAACACCGTGCCGCGTGGCGTGCCGTGCGCGGACGTATAGCGCCGCAGCGCGATCGGGCGGCCGTCCGGCGCGTGCCACACGGCGTCCCGCCGCACGATGCCGGCCGGCAGCGCGGCCGGCGTCCATTCGGCCGCGAAGCGGTCGTAGAGGCGGCGCTGCTCGTCGGGCGAGCGCGCCGCCGCATCGGCCGGATACCACGCGTCGACGGCCGCGACGAACGCCGCGATTTCCGGTTCGAGCATCGTGTGCGCTCCGCGATCGAGGACGACGATGGAAAAGATGACGCGCGTTGCTAGCGCCGCGGCGGCAACCCGATCACGCGGCCCGCATAAGCAGGCGCCGCGCAATCGCGCTGCAAAGCGTGCAGTTCGGCCACGCGCGCGGCCACGTCGTCGTCGAACGGCGCCGACTTCGCACCGCCGCGCGTATCGACGTGCAGCAGCATCTGCTCGCTCGCCGATACCGCGTCGTCATGCCCGTCGGCGAACAGTTCGAGATACAGATGCAGCCGCTTCGCGTCGTGCGCCAGCACGCGCGCATCGACGCGCACCGGCGCGCCTTCCTTGATCTCGTGCAGGTAGTTCACGTGCGCTTCGAGCGTATAGACCGAGCGGCCCCGCTCGCGACGCGCGGCGTCGTCGAGGCCGATGCGATCCAGCAGCGCATCGGTCGCGAAGCTGAAGATCAGCAGATAGAACGCATCGCGCAGGTGGCCGTTGTAGTCGACCCATTCGGGCCGCACCACGTCGCGGTAAATCGTCAGCGGGATATCGCCCGTCATCGTCTAGTCCTCGAATCGCATCCCGTGCCGCGCCTTCACCGCGGCGATCGATTTCAGCACCTCGGTGATGCACTCGTCGCGATAGCGTTCGAGCTCCTTGATGCTGCGCGTGCCCTGCTGTTCGGTCGTGCCTTCGACGACACTGTCGATCAGCGCGTCGGTCAACGTCGGCGCGACCAGCTTCGTCCACGGCAGTTCGAGCGCGGGGCCGAATTGCTGCATGAAGTGTCGCATGCCCGCGTCGCCGCCGGCCAGCGTGTAGGTGAGGAACGTGCCCATGAACGACCAGCGGATGCCCGCGCCGAAGCGGATCGCATCGTCGATCTCGCCGGTGGTCGCGACGCCTTCGTTGACGAGATGTAGCGCCTCGCGCCACAACGCTTCGAGCAAACGATCCGCGATGAAGCCCGGCACTTCCTTGCGCACGTGCAGCGGCCGCATGCCGAGCTTGCGATAGATCTCCATCGCGCCTTCGACCGCTTCCGGCGACGTGCGCGCGCCGCCGAGCACCTCGACGAGCGGCAGCAGGTACACGGGGTTGAACGGGTGGCCGACCACGCAGCGCTCCGGATGCGTCGCCCGCGCGTAGAAATCGGTCGGCAACAGCCCCGACGTCGACGACGCGATGATCGCGTCGGGCTTCGCCGCGCGGCTGATCTGCTCGTGCAGTTCGAGCTTCAGCGCTTCGCGCTCGGGCGCGCTTTCCTGGATGAAATCGGCATCGGCGACGCACGCCTCGATCGTCGACACGAACCGCAACCGCGCGGGATCGGCGCCCGGTGCGAGGCCGACGCGTTCGAGCGCGGGCCACGCGTTCGCGACGTTCGCGCGCAGCCGCGCTTCGGCGCCCGGCGCCGGGTCCCACACGACCACGTCGAGACCGTGCGCGAGCGCGCGGGAAATCCATCCGCTGCCGATCACGCCGGTGCCGATGGCGGCAAACGTCTTGATGTCGGTCTTCACAGCCATGTCAACGCATCCTTCAAATCAGGGGAAATCGGGGGGCGGCCGCGCGGGGACGCACGCCGCCATGTCATTCAGTCGGCGAGACGGTGAAACGGCTCACGCGAATTCGGCAACCGCACGGCGTTCGAGCAGTCGCTCGCCGCGCGCCGGCAGGCCGAGCTTGCGGCGGCCCTCGGCCGGCGTCAGCACGCGGCCGCCGAGGCGTTCGACGATCTCGCGGGCGCGTTCGACGAGCGTGCCGTTGGTCGCATGCACGCCGCGGTCGAGCCAGATGTTGTCTTCGAGGCCCACGCGCACGTGGCCGCCGAGCAGCATCGCCTGCGCGACCATCGGCATCTGCATGCGGCCGATCCCGAAGCCGGCCCAGTGCGCGCCCGGCGGCAGGTTGTCGACCATCGCCTTCATCGTGCCCGTGTCGGCCGGCGCGCCCCACGGAATGCCGAGGCACAGCTGGAACAGCGGCGGATCGTCGAGCAGCCCTTCCTTCAGCAGCTGCTTCGCGAACCACAGATGGCCCGTATCGAAGATCTCCAGTTCCGGCTTCACGCCGAGTTCCTGGATGCGTTTCGCGCCGGCGCGCAACTGCGCGGGCGTCGACACGTAGATGTAGTCGCCGTCGCCGAAATTCAGCGTGCCGCAGTCGAGCGTGCAGATCTCGGGCAGCAGCTCCTCGACGTGCGCCAGGCGCGTGAGGCCGCCGACCAGGTCGGTCCCCTTGCCGAAGCGCATCGGGTCCTCGCCCGGGCCGATCTCGAGATCGCCGCCCATCCCGGCCGTCAGGTTGATGATCACGTCGACGTCGGCCGAGCGGATGCGGTCGACCACCTCGCGATACAGGTTCGGGTCGCGGCTGCCGCGCCCCGTCTGCGGATCGCGCACGTGGCAGTGGGCGACCGTCGCGCCGGCCTTCGCGGCTTCGATCGCGGCGGCCGCGATCTCCTTCGGCGTGACCGGAATCGCCGGATGCTTGCCGACCGTATCGCCCGCGCCCGTGACGGCGCAGGTGATGATGACTTCGTGGTTCATGCTGGATGCCTCGCTTGATTCGGGTTGTGTCGCATTGCAGATAGCGCGTGGGCGCCGGCCGTTACAGGCCGAGATACGCCTTCACGGCAGGCAGGCCGTCCTTGCCGTCGAACGTCTTGACGCCCGCGAGCCACGGATCGAGCACCTGCGGGTTCTTCTTCAGGTATGCCTTCGCGGCCTCGGCCGGCTTGGTCTTGTTCATCACCGACTGCATCAGCTGGTTCTCGAGCTGCGTCGAGAAGCGCAGGTTCGTCACGAGCTTGCCCGCGTTCGGGCAACGCGCGATGAAGTCGGGCGCGGTCAGCGTGTACACGCGCGCTTCGCCGTAGTTCGGGCCGAACGCCGCGTCGCCGCCGGACAGGTAGTTCATGCTGAGCTGGATGTTCATCGGATGCGGCTCCCACCCGAGAAACACGACCCACTTCTTGTCGCGGATCGCGCGCTCGACCGTCACCAGCATCCCGGCCTCGCTCGATTCGACGAGCTTGAAGCCGCCGAGCCCGTACTGGTTCGTGTCGATCATCTTCTGGATCGTCGCGTTCGCGCTGCTGCCCGGCTCGATCCCGTAGATCTTGCCGTCGAGCTCCGCACGATGCTTCGCGATGTCGTCGAAGGTCTTCAGGCCGGCCTGGTATTCATAGCTCGGCACCGCGAGCGTCGCCTTCGCGCCGGACAGGTTCGGCGGTTCGACGACGTTGATCGACTTGCTGTCGAGGAACGGTTGCAGTTGCTTCTGCTGCACGGGCCACCAGTAGCCGAGCGACACGTCGAGCTGCTTGCTCTTGAGGCCGGCGAACGAGATCGGCACCGACGCGATCGTCGTGGTCGGCTTGTAGCCGAGCGCCTCGAACACGGTCGACGCGAGCGCGGTGGTCGACGTGATGTCGGTCCAGCCGATATCCGCGAAACGCACGGTGCGGCAGGTCGCGGCCTCCGTCTCGGCAAGCGCGGCGTTCGTGAACGCGCCGGTCGCCAGCACGGCCGCGGCGAGCGCGGCGATCTTCGTCGACTTCATGGTTCGATTCCTCCCGGTTGGTCTCGCGGCAGCCGGTGCGCGGAGTGTGCGCCGGCCTGCATCGTGGGAGTAAAAGTAACGAGCCATATTCGCCGCGAGAAGACCGGCGGCGACCTGTTCTTGCCTGTTTGCGACTATGAGTGGAAACCACTAGCTTGCGCTTGAGGCTTTCCTGACGGGGGTTTGGGGTTTTTTGGGGGATCGGCGGGATTGCCCGGAAGCGGCGCACGCCTTTCGATTCTGCCACGGCCTTGCTGACAGACTTCCGACACGTCGCCGGATGCCGTGGGCGGGCCCTATGCTGGAAGCCGCCGGGCGATCGCGCGCGGCCCGCCAGTTGCCGCGCCGCCCCGGGCCCGGGTACTGCGTATCACTGAAATGGACGGAGACGAACATGACCGGCCGTCGCGATGTCCGTCTCCGGTTTCTTCGGCCAGGAGCAATACGATGCTTGTCGCTTTCTTCGTCGTCGCCCTTTTTGCCATCATCGTGGCCATGCATCGCGGCGTGACGCGCGGTGCGAATGCGAAACTTGGCGCGCGATTCGACGCGGAAGGCCCGCGCGGCGAGCTATCGCGGCGGTTGATGCGCGACGCGGGGTACCGCGTCTGAGTCATGACGTCGGTTCGATCGAACCCGCGTGTCGATCAGGAAGCGCGCCGTTCAGCCCGCCGTCACCACCCGTGCGAACGCCTGCGCCAGCACCGTCGGCTGCGCCGGCAGCACCAGCGCGCATACCGACTTCGCGTCTTCATCGGAAATCGGCACGAACACGACGCCGTCGATCCCGACGCTCGCCATCCGCGCCGGCACGATCGCCACGCCCCGGCCGGCCGCGACGAGATTCAGCATCGACGTCTTCGGCGACACGATCCGCGCGGCCACCGGCACGAAGCCCCGCTTCAGGCACAGATCGATGACGACGCGCGCGAGGCCGCCCCGCTCGCGATACACGGCCGACACGAACGGCTCCCGCCGCAACCGCGCGATCGCGATGCGCTTGCGGCCCGCGAGCGCGTGATCGGCAGGCACCGCCACGCACAGGCGCTCGGCCGCCAGTTCGACGAAGCGCACGCGTGCATCGCGCCGCAGCACCGGCAGCCGAACGATCCCGATATCGGCATGGCCGTTCGCGATTTCGGTCACCTGATCCTCGGACGACGCGCGGTCGAGATCGATCCGCGCGCCCGGACAATCCCGCATGAAGCGGTCGAGATCCGGCATCAGGCTGCTGACGGGCACGGTACTGGAATGCAGCAGCCGCAGCACGCCGGCTTCCCCGCGCGACAATTGCGAGCCTTCGTCGGCAGCCGCCGTCAGCGTGGCGGGGATCGACGCCACGCGCTCGCGGTAGATCGCGCCGGCCGGCGTGAGCCGCACGCCCCTTGGCTCGCGGTCGAACAGCACGAAACCGAGTTCGTCCTCGAGCTGGCCGATCTGCCGGCTGAGCGCCGACTGCGCGACATGAAGCGCGCCCGCGGCCGGCGTGAAGCCGCCGAGGTCCGCCACGGTCAGGAAATACTGGATTTGCCGGAGTGATGGCATGCTGAAACGAGATGGATGAGCGCCAGATTCGATATTTGCGTTATACCGGCGTGCTCCGCAGAATGAAAGCCTTCCGTGCCGGAATCACCGTTGCGGCCATCCTTGCGGAGCGTTCATCGTCGTGGCTACCCTCCTGTCTTACCTGCTGGTCGTGGCGGCCGGCATCAGCGTGGCGTTGCAGCAGGTGCTCAACGCGAACCTGCGTGCGCAGATCGGTTCACCGTGGTGGGCCGGCTCGGTCAGCTATCTCGTCGGCCTCGCCGCGATGCTGGCGGTCGCGTTGCTGTCGCCTCATCCGCGCCTGAGCGGCACGTTTTCCGGGGCGGGGTCGTGGTTCAGCTGGACGGGGGGAGTGTTCGGCGCGGTATTCGTCGGCGTCGCGATCCTGATGGTGCCGCGCCTGGGCGCGGCGACGACGCTCGCGCTGATCGTCGTCGGCCAGATGACCGGCGCGCTCGTGTTCGACCACTTCGGCGTACTGGGCATCCAGCAGCATTCGGCGAGCCCGATCCGCGTCGCGGGCGCGGCGTGCCTCATCCTCGGGGTCGTGCTGATCCGCGCTTGACAGCGCGTGCGTGCGTTCCCGATCCGCCGGCCACGCACGCGCTCGCCGCGACGCTCACGCGTAGTTCATCATCACCGACTTGCTTTCCGTGTACTGGTCGATCACCGCGCGACCGAGTTCGCGGCCGAAGCCCGACTGCTTCATCCCGCCGAACGGCAGCGCGTTGTCGAGCAGCGAGTGGCAGTTGACCCACACGGTCCCCGCGGCAATACGCGGGACCAGCTTGTGGATCGCGGACAGATCGTTCGACCAGATGCTCGCGCCGAGGCCGTACGGCGTGTCGTTCGCGAGCTGCACGGCCGTATCGACGTCGTCGAACGGCATCGCGACGAGCACCGGCCCGAAGATCTCCTCGCGCACCACGCGCATCGCCTGCGTCGTATCCACCAGCACCGTCGGTTCGACGAAGAAGCCGGGGCCGTCGATCGCGCGGCCGCCCGCAGCGGCACGCGCGCCCTCGCCGAACCCCGAGTCGATGTAACCGCACACGCGCTCGCGCTGCTTCGCCGAGACGAGCGGGCCGATCTGCGTTGCCGGGTCCATCCCCGGGCCGATCTTCAGGCTCGCGGCGATCTTCGCGACGCGCTCGATCACGCCGTCGAACACCTTCGAATGGATGTAGGCGCGCGAGCCGGCCGTGCACACCTGCCCCTGGTTGAAGAAGATCGCGTTCGCGACGCCCTGGGCGGCCTTGTCGAGATCGACGTCGGGCAGCACGATCACCGGTGACTTGCCGCCGAGTTCCAGCGACATCCGCGTCATGTTGTCGAGCGCCGCGTGGCCGATCGTCTTGCCCGTCTGCGTCGATCCGGTGAACGCGATCTTGTCGATGCGCGGATCGCGCGACAACGCGGCGCCCGCCGTGTGACCGTAGCCGGTGACGATATTGACGACACCGGCCGGAAACCCGGCCGCCTGGATCAGCTCGCCCAGCCGCAGCGCGCTCAACGGCGTATCCTCGGCAGGCTTCAGCACGACGGTGCAGCCGGTCGCGAGCGCCGGCGCGATTTTCCACGCGGCCATCAGCAGCGGGAAATTCCACGGGATGATCGCGCCGACCACGCCCACGGGTTCCTTTCTCGTATAGGCGAAGATCTCGCTGTCCGGCAGGTACGGCATGCCGGCATCGATCACGCTGCCTTCGATCTTCGTCGCCCAGCCGGCCATGTAACGGAAGCACTGCGCGGCCATCGCGACGTCGAGCCCCTGCGCGACCATCACCGGCTTGCCGTTGTCGAGCGATTCGATCTCGGCCAGCTCGCGCGCGTTGGCTTCGATCAGGTCGGCCAGCACGAGCATCAGGCGCTCGCGGTCGGTGGTCTTCGCGGTGCGCCACGGGCCCGCATCGAAGGCGCGGCGCGCGGCGGCGACCGCCTGCTGCACGTCGCGCTCGTCCGCTTCGGGCACGCGCGCAATCACGGTGCCGTCGGCCGGGTTCACCACATCGAGCTGGCGGCCCGACGCGGCATCGCTCCATTCGGCGCCGATCAGCATCTGCTTCGGCTTCGCGAGAAACGCGCGCGTCGCGTCGAGCAGCGCAAAGGTTTCGTTCGTCTCCATGTTCACGTTTCCTTCATTCGTTGAGTGAGTCGGTCAGTAGCGATCCGTAACGCCGTCGATGCCGCGCGCCTGCAACGCGCGGACGAGACCAGCGCGCTCGGTCGCGACGTCGGACAGCGCGGGGCGGCGGTGCGCGGCGACTTCCGCGGCCGTATAAGGCTTGAAGTCGCGCGGCAATGCATCGCGGTTCATCGTCGTGAGCACCCAGTTCAGCACGTCGGCCAGTTCCCGATCCGACAGCGCCGAGTTCGACGCGCCGGGCACGCGCATCACGTACTCGCGCCCGGCCGGCACATGCGTGAAATAGCCGAGCGAATTCGCGAGCGGCGGCACCTTGCCGGGAATGCCGCCGCCCGTCGCCGTGTGACAGCCCATGCAGTTGAGCACCCAGTGTTGCCGGGCGAGCGCGGCGTCGGCCGCGCCGTCGGCCTGTGCGGGCGTAGCAAACGCGCACGCCGACGCGCCCGCCAGCAGCAGCCAGCCCGACACGCGACGCGCCACGCTGCCCAGCCGCGACGCCGCCGCGCAGCGCGTGCGCCGCGCCGGCGAGCACGCGCCGCTCACAGGCCGAGCCCCTTGATCACCACCGCGCGCTGCGCATGCACGGCCGCGCCGTCCATCGGCTTCGCGCGCGCCGCCCGGATATCGGCCGCGGTGAACGGTTTCGCGTCACCGTGCTGCGCATCGAGGTCGAACACGACGTAATTGAGCAAGTGCGCGATGTCGTCGTCGCTCGCGCTCGCGAACGACGGCATCTTGAAGTTGTAGCGCTTGTCGTGCACCTCGATCTCGCCGAACATCCCGTGCAGCAGCGTCGCGATCAGTTGAGCACGCCCGGCTTCCACCGTCGCGTACTTGCCCGGATACTCGGTCAGCGGCGGTGCGAGGCCGTCCTGCCCTTTCCCGCCCGCCTGGTGGCACACCGCGCACTGCGCGTCGAACAGGCCTTTCCCGGCCGGGTAACGCACGGTTTCCTGTGCGTTGCCCGCGCCGGGCAACGCGAAGGCCGTCGCGACCGTCATGCATGCAACGATGCGCTTTCCTGCTTGCTTCACTTTCATTGCTTCGCCGCTCCCAGCAGAACCGAAACCGAACAGTGGTAATTCGAGTTACCGTTCGCCATGCACCAGTTGATGTCGTTGTTCAGCGACAGCTTGTACAGCGGCTTCTCGCGCTCGTTGCGGTTGCAGAAGCACTTGCCGCACGAGGTCTTGCCGCAGCAGTCGTTGTACGACACGATGTAGTCCGACCCGTCGTGCGGGTTGCGGCAGGTGCCGATCCACGTGATCGGCGAAGGCGTCGTGCCCGGCGGGCAACTGCTCGACGTGCCGCCGCAGCAGCTGCAGAGCCAGCCGTCGATCGCGCAGTATTTCCAGTAGTCGCAGCTCATCGGATCGTCGCTCGCACCCGCGGCGGCGGTGCCGGATGCGCCCGACGGACCCGACGCCGCATCGGCCGCATACGCGGTGCGATCGACGGGCAGCAACGGCAGCAGCGCCGAACCGACCAGCACCTTGCCGAGCCTTGCCATCGCGCTGCGCCGCGAACTGTGCTGCGCGACGCCGCGCGCCGACCGCTCGAACCATGAATCAAACACGCCCATGTCGTCGTTCTCCAATGACGTTGAAAAAGGTTCGGCCGGTCATGCGTGCTGCGCGTGCGCGTCGTGCGCATCGTGGCTGTGATCGCCGTGCACGAACTGCTGCAGCGACGCGACGCCGCGCTCCTTCGCCTCGAACAGGCTCTCCAGGTGCTCGCGCGTGTTGACGAGCCCCTTCGCGCGCACGGTGCCGGTTTCGTCGAGCAGCACCGCATACGGCAGCTTGCCGATCTGGTACGCGAGGCCGAGCTCCTGCGACAGCACGTACGGGAAGCGCCCGAGGTCGTGCTTTCGCGCGAAGCGCGTGTGTTCGTCGGCATCGCCGTCGCTCGCGAGCACGATGTTCACGGGCGTCGCTTCGCTGGCCTGCAGCGACGGCAGCAGCGGCAGCAGCTTCTTGCAGACGGGGCACGTCGGCGACAGGAAGAACAGCAGCGTGGCCTTGCCTGAGGCGTCGATGCCGCCGACCTTCACGTGCGCGCCGCGAATGTCGGTCAGTTCGAACGTCGGCGCGATCGCGCCGACGGCCGGCCCCTTGTCGATCATCAGCGCGCCGGCCGGCATGATGCGTTCGTACAGGATGCCGATCTGGCGCACCAGCGCGAGGCAGATCGCGCCGAGCGCGAGGACGGCCACCCACAGCAGGGCGGTGGAAACGGTGAGAGCGGTTTGCATCATGAATTCCTCAGGTGGGAAAGGCGCGGGACGTTGGCGAGCAGCACGTCGACGGTGAGCAGCGCGCAGACGATCAGCAGCACGGAGAAGAACAGCGTCAGGTAGTCGAACCACACGACGACGCGCGTGCCCGGCTCGACGAACGCGGTCGCGGCCAGCGCGACGAGCAGCAGCACGCGGCCGACATGCAGCCAGCCGATGCCGCGCGGTGCGTCCGCACGGGCGGCGGTGAAGCCGGAACAGCCGCAGTCGATGTCGGTGTGGCCGCGCAGCAGGTTGATCGCGAGCCCGGCCGCGAACGCCAGGAGCAGCGCGATCAGGCCGATCGCGCCGGCCGTGCGCGTGTCGGGAAACAGCAGCGCCGCGGCGCCGAGCGCTTCCGCGAGCGGAAGCGCGAACGCGACGGGCGCGGTCAGCGCGTCGGGCAGCAGCCGGTAGCCGGCGAGTGCCTGGCGAAATTCGGCGGGCCGACGCATCTTCGCGAAGGCGCCGAGCAGCACCACGACGGCCGCGCCGGCCTGCGCGCTGGTGGCGAGTACGGGATCGAGGGTCATCGCGGCCTCACGGGTTGACGAGCAGCGACGACGTGTTGCCGATCTGCTTCTCGACGTGCTGCAGCGCGCCGGTACGCGCATCCATCACGACGAGATCGGAGGTCGCCGTCAGCCCGTAGAACAGCGGCTTGTCGTCCTCGCTGACCTGGATCGACACGAGCGGCTCGACCTTCTGCTGCGCGAGATCCCAGCGCGCGACGCGCTGCTTCGACTTCAGGTCGTACACCCACACCTGCGTGCCGGGATCCTTGTGCGACCCGTCGGCGCCCTTGTGCATCAGCACGTAGTAACGGTTCTGCTTCGCCTGCACGGCCGTCTGCTGCATGCCGCCCGGCCGCCAGCCTTCGGCGCGCTCGGCGTCCGTCAGCAGCGACCACGGCTTGCCGAATGCCGGCTTGTCGCCGCTGAAATCGGCGCTGCGCACGTTGCCGACGTAGGTGGTGAACAGGTAATCGCCCTTGTACCGCGACGCGTTCACGAACGCCGGATCCTTGTCGACGTCGATGAACGCGTCCGACATCGTGCGCTTCGCCTCCTTGCCGTTCGCGTCGAGCGTGACGGTCAGCGCCTTGCCGCTTTCGCACAGCGCGGTGAAGCGGTCGTTACCGGCCGGATACGCGAGCACGCATGCGGCCGTGTCGATCTCCGACAGCACCTTCTTCGATACGGCGTCGATCACGGTCACCGAGGCGGCCGGCGTGATGTTCGCGACGTACAACCGCTTGCCGTCGGCGCTGAACGCGGTGTTGTACGGCGACGGCACGTGCTGCGCATGCTTCGCCGGAATCACGATCTCGCCCGCATGATCGAGCGTCGTGTTGTCGATGATTTCGACGACGTCGGTACGCGTGCCGTGCGAGCCGCGCGAGAAGTAGGTCGTCGCGACGACACTCGCTTTGCGGTCGGGCGCGATCGCGAAGCCGGGACCGAAGCCGCCGTCGATCTGGCCGAGCAGCTTCTTCGCGTCGGCGTCGTAGACGTAGATGCGCCCGTCCGTCATCGACGGCATCGAGATGTCGACGATATAGATCTCGTGCGGATGCCACGGCGGCATCTTCTGCACGACCAGTTCCTCGGGTTTTTCCGTCGCGTTCGCGCTGCCGGCCCATGCCGCCGCCAACGCCAGCGTCGCCGCGAGCGCCGCGGTTCGTCGCCTTGTCCTCATGCCGCCTCCAGTGGGAATTCACGTTATGTGGGGCGACTGTAGTTCGACAATAAATGCCGTCAGCACCCGGACCGGCAACGTGTGCGTGCCGATTCGGGATATTGGAAATGCGTGTGAAAGCCGCGCGGCCGCGTGCCTTCCGACCCTCTGAAACACCCGCGCGGAATAGCGCTCGCCCTGATTGCGCCGACCGCTCGGTCGGTTTAATCTTGCGCGGTCCGAACGATCGCCGGAGGCACCGTGCTCGTGTTACATCAGAGGTTCGACGACGCAGACCGGCATGCCGAGGCGCTGCGCGGCTGGAACCAGCGTTACGACCAGATCGGTTCCGGCGCGTATCGCAGCGCGGTCAAACACGCGGTGCTCGACGGCGTGCAGCTGTTCCAGGAAACGGCAAACGTGCGCATCATCCAGCGCGGATGTCTGCCACACGGCCATACGGTGTTCGGGATGCCGCTCACCGGCTCGGGCGCCTTCGCGTTCGGCGGCGCGCGCGTCGAGCGCGGCACGATCGTGATGGCGCGTGGCGGCACACCGTTCGAACTCCATTCACCGGACGAGATGTCGCTGATCGGGGTGGTCGTCCACCCCGAACTGATGCAGCAGATCGAAGATGCCGCCGACGTCCGGCTGGACGCACGCACGCTGCGGCACGGCGTCGTGGAGGTGCCGGTCGCCGCGCGCGAACGTGCGAGCATGCAACTCGCGACGCTGCTCGAGCGCGTGCTGTCGGCACCCGATACGTTCGACGCGGCACGCGCGCAGTGCGCGATCCGCGCCGAGGTCGGCAATGTGCTGGTCGATCTCCTCACGTACCGGATGCCCGAGCCGCCGAACCGGCTCACGCACGCATGCCACGCCGACATCGTGCGCCGCGTGCATGACTACGTGATCGAGCACCCGGAAGCGCCCGTCGACATCCTGAGCCTGTGCGCGCAACTGCGCGTCAGCCGGCGCACGATGCAGAACAGCTTCCAGTCGGTCGTGCAGACGGGCCCGCTCAACTACACACGCTCGCTGCGCCTCGCGCAAGTCCGACGCCTGCTGCTCGACACGCGGCAATCCGACCTGCCGATCAGCGAGGCGGCCGCACGCTGGGGCTTCATTCATCTCGGGCATTTCGCGAAAGCGTACAAGGCCCAGTTCGGCGAACTGCCGTCGGCAACGGCGCGCCGCACGATGCGCGACGCAAAAACGCGCTGAGCACCGGCAAAACCCGCGATAATCCCGGCTTGACCGTTCTGCGCCTGCGAACCGGGCGCGGCCCACGCCGGCTCGCTCGGCGCGTCGCGCGATACGCGACGACCACCGGATTCGATCCCCTGCCCCGATGCCCGAGGATTTCCATTTCCTGCTGCTGCCCGGCTTTTCCGCGCTCGGCTTCATGTCCGCGGTCGAGCCGCTGCGCGTCGCGAACCGCTTTCGCACCGAACTGTATCGCTGGCACGTGATCAGCGCGGACGGCGCGCCCGTCACCGCGAGCAACGGCATTCCGGTCGCCGCCGAGGCCGCGTGCGCGGACGTCCCGCAGGTCGATACGGTATTCGTCGTCGCGGGCTTCGATCCGCTCGTGTGCTACACGCGCACGCTCGGCGACTGGCTGCGCCGCCAGCACCGGCATGGTGCAACGCTCGGCGGCATCGATACGGGCAGCTTCGTGCTCGCGGAAGCCGGGCTGTTCGACGCGTCGCAGCCGCTCACGCTGCACTGGGAAGCGCTGGCCGCATTCCGCGAGCGCTATCCCGGCCTGAATGCGACGCAGGAGCTGTTCGAGATCGACGACCGGCGCATCACCTGTGCGGGCGGCACCGCGTCGATCGACATGATGCTCGACCTGATCGGTCGCCGGCACGGCGCCGACCTCGCGGCGGCGATCTCCGAGCAGTTCGTCGTGAGCCGCATCCGGCAACGCTCGGACAGCCAGCGGCTCGAGATCGCCGCGCGCTACGGCGTGCACAACCGCAAGCTGATCCAGGTGATCGGCACGATGCAGCGGCACATGGACAACCCGCTCGGCTCCGACGCGCTCGCGCGGGAAGTCTCGATCACGCGGCGCCAGCTCGAGCGGCTGTTCAGCGCGACGCTGAACGACACGCCGACGCACTTCTACCTGAACCTGCGTCTCGATCGCGCCCGCGAACTGCTGCAGCAGACCGACATGAGCATCACGTCGGTGTGCGTCGCGTGCGGCTTCGAATCGCCGTCGCATTTTTCGCGTACCTATCGCGCGCGATTCGGGATGAGCCCGCGCAGCGACCGGCGGGCGACACGCTGATCGTCGCAGCTTTTAATCACAATCCGGCGCGGTATTGCGCGTTCCGGCAGCGTTTCCCGCCGCCCGCTGAACAATGCCGGCGATTGATCGACCGACCGAAGCGATCGTCGAAAATAATTTGGAATGTCGCTGAAAATATTCTGTAACATACCAAAAAAAGTTAGATAGGCAGCCTAACGGACCGGCACGCCGCGTCTCGACGCGCATCGCGCCACGCAGGCTGCCAACCGATATCGATCCGATCCGAGGGGTATGACATGACGATGCTCGCTTCGCCGTCGCCGCACCTGCCTGCCGTTCGCATCCCTTCACGCGCGTCCCCCGCTTCGCCTGCCCGCTTCTTTTCGACCTGACATTTAGGTTTCCTTAGTCAGTCGAGACTCTCCACACCGCTTCGCCGCACCGGTTCCATCGAACCGGCGCGCGGGCCGTGTCGTGCCTGTTCGCCACGAGCGTGCGGGCGTGTCCAACCGTTGAGATGAGGATCACGTATGCAGACATCACGCAAAGCATTGCCGTTCGCCCTGGGTCTCGCGCTCGGTTTCGGCATCGTCGGCGGCACCGTGGCCGATACGAAAGTATCGAACCCGCAGGCCGCGAGCCTGCGCGAAAGCCTGACGCGCGGCGTCGCGCCGCCGGCCGCGAAGGCCGACACGGCCGCCGGGCAATTCCGCGCGGACGGCGTCGCCGTCACGCTGTACAACCCGGCCTACCGCGCCAGGAAGGCCGCCGCGACGCCTGCCGCCACCGCGCGCGACTTCGTCGCGTCGCAGGCGGCGCAACTCGGGCTCGACGCGGCCGCGCTCGCGAGCCTCGTCGTCACGTCGGAACGCAACGACGCCGACTTCACCGTCGTGCGCCTGCAGCAGCAAGCCGCCGGATTGCCCGTGTACGGCAGCGAGATCGCGGTGACCGTCGCGAAGGACGGCCGCATCCTGTACGTCGCGAGCAACACGATCAACGGCGTGGTCGCGACGACGCGCAAGTCGCAGGCCGTCGACCAGCAGCAGGCGCTCGACCGCGCCCGTGCGTATCTCGGCGTGAGCGGCTTCACGCATCTCGATGCGCAACTCGTCGCGTTCGTCGACAAGGCCGGCACGCATACCGCGTGGAAGGTGCGCGGCCGCCCGCAGGACGGCCCGAAGGGCGATTGGGAACTGCTGATCGATTCGGGCAGCGGCGAAGTGCTGCGCGCCGAGGACAAGGCGTTCTACGCGACCGACGGCACCGGCTTCGTGTTCCGCCCCGATCCGCTGTCGCCGACGAAAAGCAGCTACGGCAGCACGGGCTACAAGGACGGCAACGACGCCGACTCGACGCAGCTCACGGCCGCACGCGTGCGCGTGACGCTGAAGGATCTCGCGCAGTCGGGCACCCGCTACACGCTGACGGGCCCGTACGCGGCGTGCGTCGATTTCGATGCGCCGCTCGACAAGGCGTGCCCGTCGCAGTCGACGCCCGCGTTCGAATTCACGCGCGGCAACCTGTATTTCGAGGCCGTGAACGTGTACTACCACATCGACACGTTCCTGCGCTACGTGAACCAGACCCTCGGCATCAAGGCGTTGCCGTACCAGTACACGGGCGGCGTGCAGTACGACCCGCACGGCGAATCGGGCGACGACAACTCGTCGTATTCGTCGAGCAGCGGCCGGCTGACCTTCGGGCAAGGCGGCGTCGACGACGCGGAAGACGCGGACGTCGTGATCCACGAGCTCGGCCACGGTATCCACGACTGGATCACCAACGGCGGCCTGTCGCAACAGGAAGGCTTGTCGGAAGGCACCGGCGACTATCTCGCCGCCGCGTACAGCCGCGACTTCAACCAGTGGAGCCCGTCGGATGCGCAGTATCACTGGGTCTACAACTGGGACGGCCACAACGAGTTCTGGGGCGGCCGCGTAACCAACTGGAACGTCGGGCGCACCTATGCGCAGGCGCGCGGCGCGGAGATCCACACGGCCGGCCAGTACTGGGCGTCGTGCAACCTCGTCGCGCGCGACGCGATCGGCGCGCAGGCGATGGACAAGGCGTTCCTGAAGGGGCTGTCGATGACCAACGGCTCGACCAACCAGAAGGCCGCCGCGCAGGCCGTGCTGACGGCCGCGTCCGCGCTCGGCTACAGCAGCGCGCAGCTCACCGCGATCGGCAACGCGTACAACAAGAGCTGCACGTACGGCGTGACCGTCCCGCAGAAGTCGTAATACCGCAGCAGGCGGGAGCGCCTCGCACGATCTGCGGCGCGCTCCCTTCATCGACATCGCCATCCTCACGAGATCGACCATGCCTACTCTGAAACCGACCCGCCTGAGCGCCGCGCTGGGCGGCATGCTGCTGACCGCCGCCGCGCACGCGACACCCGTCTGGATCACGCTCGGCGACACCGCGTTCCGTCAGCTTCAACGCATCGATGCAAGCGCAACCGCGCAATACAGCACGACCGTCGACGCCGGCAAGGCGGCCGACGGCGCCGCGCGTCGCGAGACCGTTCACGTCGTCGAAATCGACGATTCCCGCCTCGGCGAACTGGCCCGCGCCGTCCACCACACGCGCGGCCACGGGCCCGGCTACGTCGTGCACGATTCGTTCGACGACGCACGCCAGGCGCTGCAACCGTTGCCGGCGACGCTCGCGAAACAGGCCGCCGCCGCGTACACGGTGTCGAACGTGCCGCAGATCGGTACGTGGGTCCAGCAACTGCAGGCCAGCAACATCGTCGGCACGATCACGTCGCTGTCCGGCTTCACGAACCGCTACTACACGACGTCGCACGGCGTCGCCGCGTCCGACTGGCTCGCGCTGCAGTGGAAGCAGCTGGCGGGGGCGCGCGCCGACATCACCGTCGAACAGGTCGCGCACACGGGCTTTCCGCAGAAATCCGTGATCCTGACGATCCGCGGCAGCGATCCGGCCGCGGGCACCGTCGTGCTCGGCGGCCACCTCGATTCGACCGTGGGCCGCACGACGGAGAACACGCGCTCGCCCGGCGCGGACGACGATGCGTCGGGCATCGCCAGCCTGACCGAGGCGCTGCGCGTGCTGCTCGCGAACAACTACCGGCCGAAACGGACGATCAAGTTCGTCGGGTATGCGGCCGAGGAAGCCGGGTTGCTCGGTTCGAAGGCGATCGCGAAGCAGTTCCGCACGCAGAATGCGAACGTGGTCGGCGTGCTACAGCTCGACATGACGAACTACAAGGGCGATCCGAAGGATATCTACCTGATCACCGACTACACGAACGCGGCGCAGAACACCTACGTGAAGAACCTCGCGGCGACCTACCTGCCGGAGCTCGCGGTCGGCACGTCGCAATGCGGCTATGCGTGCTCGGATCACGCGTCGTGGAATGCGCAGGGGTATCCGGCGTCATTCCCGTTCGAGGCCGACCAGAACGACAGCCCGTACATTCACACGGTGAACGACATGCTGGAGAACTCGGATCGCCAGGCCAACCATGCGCTGAAGTTCGGCAAGCTGGCGCTCGCCTACGCGGTCGATCTCGGCGGCCTTGCCGGCGCGACGGTCAAGCGCTGAGCGCCCTTCATCGAGCGGTTGTCGCGTTCGGCGACGAAACGGGCGTTCACCCGCACGGGTGCGCCCGTTCGAATACGTTGTCTCCGGCCGGCTAGAATCGTCGTTCGACCACTCGCTACACGCTTTCGCACCATGACCGAATCCAACCGCTCCCTCGACGACCTGTCGCCCGCCCGCGTCACGACCGCATTCGACTTGCCCGGCCATACGACCGTCCGCTCGCTCGGCGTCGCCCAGGGCATCGTCGTGCGCTCGCGCTCGATCGTCGGTTCGTTCGGCGCGTCGCTGCAAACGATCTTCGGCGGCAACATCACGCTCTATACGTCGCTGTGCGAAAAGGCGCGCGAGCAGGCGTTCGACAAGATGCTCGCCGAGGCGCGCAAGCTCGGCGCGAATGCGATCGTCGCGATGCGCTACGACTCGACCGAGATCGGCTCGGGCGTGACCGAAGTCATCTGCTACGGCACGGCCGTGCAGGTCGCACATGCCGCCGGCGCCTGACCGTCCGCCGCGACGCGCTGGCCGCACACACTGCCATTCGACCGAACCGGGTGCCGAAAAACCGTTTTGTCGAATGATTGTCCGGCACGGCCGTCGTTTGGCATGTGACTGAAACGAGAAAGCAATTTGAAATGAACTGCAGTGAACGAGAAGCCGGCTTCACCTGAAAGCATCGGCCTCTCGCGTCGGCTCAATGATCGCGCTCCAGCGACGCCATGTTCCGCAAGCTCGGGAACAGCCGCATCCACGTCAGCGCGACGGCGATCGTCGCCGCGCCGCCGACGACGATCGCCGCGGGCGCGCCCCACCACGCAGCCGTCACGCCCGATTCGAATTCGCCGAGTTGATTCGACGTGCCGATGAACAACGAATTGACCGCGCTCACGCGACCGAGCATGTCGTCGGGCGTGCGCAGCTGCACGAGCGACAGTCGCACGACGACGCTCACGACATCCGACGCGCCGAGCGCCGCCAGCGCGACGAGCGACAGCGCGAAATGCGTCGACAGCCCGAACGCGATCGTCGCGACGCCGAACGCGATCACGCCGCCGAACATCGCGCGGCCCGGCCGCCCCTTCAATGGAAAACGCGTGAGCCACAGCGTGCCCGCGAGCGCGCCGACTGCCGGCGCCGCGCGCAACGCACCGAGCCCCCACGGGCCGACCTGCAGGATGTCGCGCGCATAGATCGGCAACAACGCGGTCGCGCCGCCGAACAGCACGGCGAACAGGTCGAGCGACAGCGCGCCGAGAATCGCCGGTTCGCGCCGGATGAACGCGATGCCGGAAAACACCGAGCGCAGCGTGACCGGCTCGCGGGCGGGCGGCGCGCCGCGCAGCGGAATCGTGCCGCTCAGCATCGCCGCGATCGCGAATGCCGCGACGCTCGTGCCGAACGCGACGGGCGCGCCGACACCGTAGAGCAGCCCACCGAACGCGGGCCCGAGAATCTGCGCGGCCTGGTTCGCGGACGTCGACAATGCGGTCGCGCGCGGCAGGTCGCTGCGCGGCACGACGGCCGGCAACAGCGACGACACCGACGGCGACTCGAACGCGCGGGCCGTGCCGACGATCGCCGCGAGCGCATACACGGCCGGCGCGGCGAGCCACCCTTGCATCGCGCCGAGCAGGAACACGCCGGCGGCCAGCGCCTCGACGCTCTGGCAGATCGTCGCGATGCGCCGACGGTCGTAGCGGTCGGCCACCTGCCCGACGACGAGCGTCAGCGCGAACATCGGCACGAACTGCGCGAGGCCGACGAGACCGAGCGCGAATGCACTGTGCGTGAGCGCATACACGTACCAGCCGATGGCCACCGACAGGATCTGGAAGGCCAGCGACGACATCACGCGCGTGCCCCAGAAACGCTGGAACGGCGCGTGGCGGAACAGGTTGGCGGGTAACGGGGACAACGGACTGGAATCGGGCACGGGGGTAGTCATCGGGGTCTCGGCGGTTGGCGGTGCGCACTGCAACCGTTCGGGAAAAGCGACGCCGCACGCGAGTGGGCGTGCGGTAACGGTGCGGACGCGGCCAAATCGCGATGATATGCCAACGGCTGAAAACCGGCCGGCCGCCGGCACGCGCGCCGTCGAGCCGGCACACCGCACAAAAAAAAAAGCGCGAACCGCGGTTCGCGCCAAAGAGAGACCTCGCTGAAGACGTCACACCACCCCACCACCCCGCTTAGAACGAATGCCGCATCCCGATCCGCACGTCGGCCTGCGTTTGCGTCGTCGACGGCGTGAAGCTGTAGCCGATCACCGCATCGACACCCTGCGACGCGCGCAGATAGTCGCCGGAGATGTACACGTCGGTGCGCTTCGACAGCAGGTAATGCAGGCCGGCCGTGCCCTGGTTCCAGTGATGGCCTTCGAAGCGCGTGTGCTGGTAACCCGCGATGAAGCTCAGCGCCGGCGTGAACTGGTACAGGCCGCCGCCTTCGTACACCTGCATGTGCGACGACTGGCCGAAGCCCTTGATCGTCGTATACGAGTAGTTGGCGTCGAGCGTCAGCTTGCCGATCGTGTAGCTCGTGCCGATGCCGAACGTGCCCTGGCTGTCGACGTCCATCGGCGTGTTCGCGAACAGGTCGGTGCGCGCGCCGGTCGCGGGATCGACGGTGACGGTCTGCTGGCCGAGGAACGTGTGCGTGCCGATCATCGCGTACGGATCGAACGCGTAGATGCCGTTCGGGTTGTTCAGGCGCGTGTACGCGGCGCCGATCGAGAAGTCGCCCTTCGTGAAGCTCGCGCCCGCGCTCCATGCGCTGTTGCGATGGAAGTTGCCCGCGACGTTGCCGAACGAGTACATCGCACCGAACTTGAAGCCGCTCATGTCGTTCGACAGGAACTTCACCGAGTTCGGCAGGCGGTCGCCGTTGAAGCGGTCGAAGTCGCCCTGGTGGATCGCATAGCCGCTGCCCCACGCCGAGATGTTGTAGATCGACACCAGTTCGTTCGTGATGTCGAGCTGGTTACCGAACGACAGCGTGCCCCAGTCGTTCTGCAGGCCGACATACGCCTGCCGTCCGAATTCGGCGCCGCCGAAGCCGAGTTGCCCGTTGCCGAGACGGAAGCCGCTCTCGAGCGCGAACACGGCCTTCAGGCCGCCGCCCAGGTCTTCGGTGCCCTTGAGGCCGAAGCGGTTTCCGTATGCGACGCCGTCGTCGAACTTGACCACGTGCGAACCGCCCGTGTTGTTCACGTAGGTGATCCCGGCGTCGAGAATCCCGTACAGCGTCACGCTGCTTTGCGCATGCCCGATGGCGGGAATACAGGCCGCGCATGCAAGCGCGGCGGCTACGGCAACTTTCGTGTGCTTCATTGTCGACCACCCTCCCTGAACCGTTCGATGGATAGAATCGCTTCCCGACGCGTGCCGCGATGCGCCGGTGGATTCGAATTCAGACCGCCCCGCTGGCTTCGGCATTTCGTTTTCCGCAATAACGCAGCCATTGGCGAAAAATACAAACCCATATTTCGCGTCACCCGTCTGAAGGCGACACTAAATGGTCACGATGCGACGGATCGGGAAAACACGTAGACAGGCGGCACGGTGAAAACCGGCCGCCCGATGGGAGGGAATCAGCGCGCGTCGAGGGCCGCGCGCACGGCCGGCAGGCCCGGTGCGCCGGCCGCCGTCGTCACGCCGTCGAGCCAGGCGGCAACCAGCGCGGGCTCGGCCTTCAGCGCATGCTGCGCCGCGAGCGCGGGCGACGTCTTGTTGTCGAGCATGTCGGCGATCATGCGGTTCTCGACGTCGACCGAGAACGTCATCTGCCGGAACAGCCGCGCGAGATTCGCGCACTGGCCGGCGAACCCGGAACGCGTGACCGTGTTGACCGTCGCGCCGCCGTAGTTCGGGCCGAAATACGCATCGCCGCCCGACAGATACGTCAGATGGAACTTCGTGTTCATCAGATGCGGCTCCCACGCGAGAAACACGATCCAGCGCTTGTCGCGCACCGCGCGCTCGACCTGCGTGAGCATGCCGGTCTCGCTCGATTCGACGAGCGACCAGTTCGCGGACCCGAGCGCGTGGTCGGACAGCATCCGCTTGATGTTCTGGTTCGCGGGCGCGCCGGGCTCGATCCCGTAGATCTTGCCGCCGAAGCGGTCCGCGTAGCGCGCGAGATCGGCGAACGTATGCACGCCGGCGGCGGCCACATAGTCGGGCACCGCGAGCGTGAACTTCGCGCCGCTCAGGTTCGCACGCAGCACGTCGATCGATTTCTCGTCGACGAACGGCTTCACGAGCGGCGCCTGGGCGGGCATCCAGTTGCCGAGGAACACGTCCACCTGCCCCTTCTTCAACCCCTGGTACGTGATCGGCACCGACAGATTCGCCACGTCCTGCCGATAGCCGAGCGCCTTCAGCACGACGCCCGCCATCGCGTTCGTCGCGTCGATGTCGGTCCAGCCGGGCGCCGCCATCTTCACGTCGCTGCACGTCTGCGGATCGGCGGCAGACGCAGGCTGCATCGCCACCACGCACGCGGCGGCGGCGAACGCCGCGCCGATCCTTCGGATTGCTGCATTGCCTTGCCGTTTCATGGTTCGCTTCCTCCGTCGTTTTTCAATGACCGCGATGCCGGACGCTCAGCGCCCGACGCGCGGAAAACGCGCCATCGCCTCGAGCGTGTCGAGTTCGATGTGATTGCGCATGTAGCGCTGGCTCGCGTCGGTGAACGGCTGCCAGTCCCACGCCTGGATGCGGCCCTGCGTCGTCGCCGCGTAATGGAAACGCCGGCGCCGCTGGCTCGCGCGCACCTGCCTGTCCAGCTCGGGCAGGTTCCAGCGCTGCGCGGCGTGCGCGCGGAACGCGGCGAGCACGTCGGCGGCTTCCGGCCGGCCGGCCAGGTTCGTCAGTTCGCGCGGGTCGTCGGACAGGTTGTAGAGCTGATCGGGATCGGCCGGGCAATGCACGTATTTCCAGTCGCCGCGGCGGATCATCACGACCGGCGCGAGCGCGCCTTCCGCGAGGTATTCGCCGAGCGCGACTTCGTGCGCGGGCGTGCCGTGCAGATGCGGCACGAGGCTCGCGCCGTCGACCGGGTCCGGCCAGCCGCCGGCGGGCGCGGCGCCGGCCAGCTCGACGAGCGTCGGCAGCAGGTCGACGTGCGACACGGGCCCGCGCACGCGCGCGGCGTCGAAGCGGCCCGGCGCATGCACGATCAGCGGCACGCGGCAGCCGCCTTCGAAGAACGTCATCTTGTACCAGAGGCCGCGCTCGCCGAGCATGTCGCCGTGGTCCGACGTGACGATCACGATCGTGTCGTCGGCGAACCCGCATTGCTCGAGCGCGGCCAGCACGCTGCCGAACTGCGTATCGACGTAGGACGTCGCGCCGTAATACGCGCGGCGTGCGGCGCGGATCTGCGCGTCGGTCGGCGGCGTGCGGTCGTTCTCGCAGACGAAGCGCAGCCGCTGCGAATGCGGATCGCTGTCGGCCGCATCGAGCCGCACGGCCGGCATGTCGATCTCGTCATCGTCGTAGCGATCCCAGTATTCGCGCGTGATCGCATACGGGTCGTGCGGATGGGTCAGCGACACGACCATGCAGAACGGCCGCGCATCGTGCCCGGCCGCGCGCTCGCGCGCGACGTCGTACAGCTTCTGCTTCGCGGCGAACGTGACCTCGTCGTCGAAGTCGAGCTGGTTCGTGCGCACGCACGGGCCGGCGTCGAGCACCGAACTCATGTTGTGATACCAGCTCGGCCGCTCGGTCGGGCTGTCCCAGTCGGGCACCCAGCCGAAATCGGCCGGATAGATGTCGGTCGTGAGGCGTTCCTCGAAGCCGTGCAACTGGTCGGGTCCGCAGAAATGCATCTTGCCGGACAGCATCGTCCGGTAGCCGCCCGCGCGCAGGTAGTGCGCGAACGTCAGCGTTTGCGCCGGCAATTCGGCGGCGTTATCGTAGGCGCCGATCCCCGACGGCAGCTTGCCGGTCAGCAGCGAGAAGCGCGACGGCGCGCACAGCGGGCTCGCGCAGTAAGCGGCGTCGAACACCACGCCTTCGGCGGCGAGCCGGTCGAGCGTCGGCGTGCGGGCGACGCGGTTGCCGTAGGCCGGCAGCGCGAACGGCGTGAGCTGGTCGGCCATCAGGATCAGGATGTTGGGTGTCGGGTTCGTCATCGGCGGTCGTGGGGAAAGCGGTGTTCGAATGGAACGGCTCGCCGTTCGGGCAGCGAGACGTCCGGCATGACGGAGGCGGCCTGAAGAAACTGCCGCGCGGGCGGGCCGCGCTGGCTAGAATCGCGGGAGGCCTGTCGGCCGCCACGGAGCGCGTGTGCCGCACCGTCCGCTGCACTATCGCCCGCCCGAATTCGCGCGGGTAGGCGTCCGGCCCTTATGGGGCCATTAGAGGGACTTATGTCGAAACCCGAACCGTTACCGTCGATGCAGGCGCTGCGCGCGTTCGAATCGGCCGCCCGGCTCGCGAGCTTCACGGCCGCCGCGCGCGAGCTCGGCTCGACGCAACCGGCCGTGAGCCAGCAGGTGTATCAACTCGAAGCCGAACTCGGCGTGCCGCTGTTCGAACGCAGCCCGCGCGGCGTCACGCTGACCGCCGATGGCGAGTGCCTGTACGAAGCCGTGCGCCTGAGCCTCGACACGCTGCGCGGCGCGACCGCGACGCTGCGCGCGCGCCGCGAGCACGGCGCGCTCACGATCGTCACCGACTTCGGTTTCGCGACCTACTGGCTGATGCCGCGTCTGGCCGGGTTGAAGCGCGTGATGCCGGACGTCGACGTGCGCGTCGTCACGTCACAGGATTACGACGCGCAGCGTGACCACGGCGACATCGCGATCCTGTTCGGCGACGGCCACTGGCCGTCGTGCACGGCCGCGCGGCTGTTTCCGGAATCCGTGACGCCCGTCTGCGCGCCCGCGTTCCGCGACGCGCACCCGGGCGTCACGCGGCCCGACCATCTGCTCGCGCTACCGCTGCTGCACGTGCAGCCGACGCGCCCCGAGCGCTGGCTGTCGTGGTCGGGCTGGTTCGACGCGCACGGCCTGGAACCGCCACCCGCCGCCCGCGGCGTGACCTTCAACAGCTATGCGCTCGTGATCCATGCGGCGCTGCTCGGCGAAGGCGTGGCGCTCGGCTGGTCGCCGCTCGTCGACGAACTCGTCGCGTGCGGCCAGCTCGTGAAACTGGTCGATGCGCCCGTCGTCACGTCGCGCGGCTACTTCCTGGTGCGGCCGCCGCAGCGGCCCGAGCCGGACGCGACGCACGTGTTCCGGCGCTGGCTGCTCGACGCGTGCGCGGGGGCCTGACGCAGCGCCCGTCCCGCTGGCCCCGCTGGCGCACCGATACCAGCCACACGGCGGGTTGGTTCTATCCCGCCCGAAATCGTCCTGATTTACTTGAGTCTCCCGCTACCCGCGCGGCGCGGCGCTGTCGTGCGCCGCCGCGCGGCCGTGCGCCCCTGCCATCCGAGGAGTCTCATGACCGCCGAGCACCGCCCCGATCAATTCGTCCTGACACTGTCGTGCCCGAGCGCGGCCGGCCAGGTCGCCGCCGTCGTCGGCTTTCTCGATCGCCATCGCTGCTATGTCGATGCGCTGAACGTGTTCGACGACGATCTCAGCAACCGCTTCTTCGTGCGCTGCGTCTTTCATCCGACGGATGAAACGCTGCAGATCGACGCGCTGCGCCAGGAATTCGCCCCGATCGCGGCCGGACTCGGCGGCCACGCGGGCGACATGCAATGGGCGATCCACGACGTCAATGCGCGGCCGAAGGTGCTGATCATGGTGTCGAAGCTCGAGCACTGCCTCGCGGACCTGCTGTTCCGCTGGCGGATGGGCGAGCTGAAGATGGACATCGTCGGCATCGTGTCGAACCACCCCGACTTCGAGCCGCTCGCCGCGCAGCACGGACTGCCGTTCCGGCACTTCCCGATCACGGCCGAGACCAAGCCGCAGCAGGAAGCGCAATGGCTCGACTTCTTCGAATCGAGCGGCGCCGAGCTCGTGATCCTCGCACGCTACATGCAGGTGCTGTCGCAGGAGACGAGCGCGAAGCTCGCGAATCGCGCGATCAACATCCACCACTCGTTCCTGCCCGGCTTCAAGGGCGCGAAGCCGTATCACCAGGCGCATGCGCGCGGCGTGAAGCTGATCGGCGCGACCGCGCACTTCGTCACCGACGATCTCGACGAAGGCCCGATCATCGAGCAGGTCGTCGAGCGTGTCGATCATGCATTGCGTCCCGAGCAACTGCTCGCGGTGGGACGCGACGTCGAAAGTCTCACGCTCGCGCGTGCGGTGAAGGCGTTCATCGAGCGGCGGGTGTTTTTGAACGGCGACCGGACGGTGGTGTTTCCGTAAGCAGACCGCCGTCGCGTTCGAAGGCGGCAGAAACGAACAAGGCCCGACCGGCGTGTTCCGTTCGGGCCTTTTTTTGCCGTCGTGTTGCGCCGGCGCTTCTCGCGATGGCCCCGTGTGCGGTTTCCGGAGCCATCGCGTGCTGCCACACGCACGCATCGGCATGCATTACCGCATCACTTCACCCACGCGAAGTAATACGACAGCCAGATCGTCAGCCCCGCACCGATCAGCGCCGCATACGGCATCAGGCTCAGCCACATCGCGCGCTGCGGCACTTCGAGCTCCATGTCGCGCTGCATCTGCGCGGGGAAACGGCCGCGATCCTGCCAGTAGTGGCGGAACAGGAACACCGGCACGATCAGCAGCATCGCGATCAGCCCGTTGCGCAGCGTGCCTTCACCCTGCAGGTTCGCGCCCGCGCCGACGTAGACGAGGTTCGCATAGCCGCAGATCGAGCCCGCGACGAGCAGCCAGGTCGGGCAGCGGAACGGCCGGTCCCAGTTGCCGCGATCCATCCGGTGGATCCAGCCGGACTGGAGATTCAGGAATACGAACAGCATGTAGCAGACGTTCGAGATCGACAGCACCGTCATGTAGTCCGACATCATCAGCAACACGAGGTTGAAGCCGAGATCGGTCCACATCGCACGCGTGGGTGAGCCATGCTCGTTCACGTGCGACAGGTACTTCGGCAGCCAGCCGTCGACCGATGCCTGGTACAGCGTGCGCGACGAGCCCATCATCGACGTCATCACGATCAGCAGGATCGACAGCATCAGCATCACGACGACCGCGTTCGCGACCCACGCGCCGCC
Organism: Burkholderia sp. IO2; assembly: GCF_029522185.1. Taxonomy (NCBI): domain Bacteria; kingdom Pseudomonadati; phylum Pseudomonadota; class Betaproteobacteria; order Burkholderiales; family Burkholderiaceae; genus Burkholderia; species Burkholderia sp. IO2. Next base: position 139,014 of record NZ_JAKWFH010000004.1, read on the forward strand.
GCCGACGATCTTCGCCATCGCGGCCGCGACGCCGGTGCCGTCGCCAATCGCCGGATCGAGCATCGCCTGCGTGCCGAGCGCGCCCTGGAACGCCATCGGTACGAGCGTCATCACGACGAGACACAACGCACCCGACCAGAAAATCGCCTTGGCGGTATCGCGCCGCGGATCGCGGAATTCGCGCGTATAGCAGACGGCCGTCTCGAAGCCGTACGAGGCCCAGCCGGCCATGAACATCGCGCCGAGCGCCATCGTCACGCCCTGCCCGTTCCACGAGCCGAAGGTCGCGGCCGTGAGGTTGCCCTGCGCGTCGTGACCGAGCGGCAGCAACGGGAGCAGGTTCGACATCGGCACGTCGCCGGTGACGAACGGCACGATGCCGACGATCAGGAGCGGCGTGAGCGATGCAATCCCGAGAATGCGCTGCGTACGCGCAGCCTTCGATGCGCCGCTATGCTGAAGCTTGAACGTGATGAGAAGCAGAATCGTCGCGATGATGAACGTCGCGTTGATTCGCAGAGACAGACCCGGCTTGATGAAACCGAGATCCGCAACCTTGAGTTGCCAGTGCAGCACCGCCGCATCGGCGGGAAAGAGGCTCGTGAGCGCATAGCTCGCCGCGAGGCCGCAGCCGAGCGCAAGCATCGGCGACCACGCGAGCCAGTTGCACCACACGGACACCGGGGCAATCAGCTTGCTGTAACGGACCCAGCCAATCGCGCCGTACACCGACGCGCCGCCCGATTTATGGGGAAATAGCCCCGATATTTCCGCATAAGTCGCGCTTTGAATCAGCCCCATCGTGATCGCGGCGATCCAGATCGCCCACGCGGGCTGGCCGATCGTCGCGCATACGCCGCCGATCGTGAACAGCACGCCTGCCGGCACGCCGCTCGTCACCCAAAAAGCGTCTTTCCAGGTCAGGCCACGATGCAGCGTGTGGCCCGTCGAATCATGTGAGATGGGTGTTCCAACATCACTGGTGCGGTTCGCACGCAGTCCTGCCTGACTCATCCAGTTCCTCCTGTGATGATTCTGCACAAGCGCCGTAGTGTAACAACTTACGGGCTTTTTTGCAGAATCTGAAAAAGAATTCCGGGATATGGCCGCATTACATCCTGATTGTTTCGGATTCCTGCATGCCATTCCCGGCGTGTTTTTATGATGATTCGTACGACGTATGTCGAGGTGCTTACTGCGCGCCTTCCGTCCACGAATTCACGCGGTCCGCATGGGCTGCGATCCACGCGTCGGCGGCTGCTTCCGGCTTCGAGCCGTTCTGGATCGCCAGCATCACGCTGTCGATTTCACCCGGCTTCCACTGGAATTTCTTCAGGAATGCGACGACCGGCTTCGCCTTGGTTTCGAGGCCCGGATTCACGACGCTGTCGACGTGCTCGGCGCCGCCGAACACCTTCTTCGGATCCTCGAGGAAGCGCAGCTTCCATTTCGCGAACATCCAGTGCGGCGCCCAGCCCGTCACGATCACCGGCTTGTTCGCGCCCACCGAACGCGACAACTCGGCCGTCATCGCGCTGCCCGAGCTCGGCATCAGCGTGTAGTTCAGCCCGTAGCTCTTGATCGCGTCGTCGGTCTTGCGCATCACGCCGGCGCCCGCATCGATGCCGACGATCCGGCCGCCGAAGCTGCCCTTCTCGGCGTTCAGGTCGTCGATGCTCTTCGCCTTCACGTACGCGGGCACGATCAGGCCGATCTTCGCATCGGGGAAATTCGCGCCGAGGTCGACGACCTTGGCCTTGTACTCGTCCCAGTACGAGCCGTGCGTGACCGGCAGCCACGCGGACAGCGTCGCATCGAGATCGCCGCGCGCAACGCCCTGCCACATGATGCCGGCCGCGACCGGCACGAGCTTCACTTCGTAGCCGAGCTTCTTCTCGATCACGCGGGCCGCGACGTTCGACGTCGCGACGCTGTCGTCCCAGCCTTCGACGTAGCCGATTTTCAGCGTCGGCTTCGTATCGGCGAGCGCCGATGCGCTCAATGCCACCATCGCCGACAGAGCGCCGGTCCACAACAGCTTTCCGAACAGTTTCATGGTCGATCTCCTTGGTCTGCGCACCGTGCGCGTTGTCTCTCTAGGTTCTTCAACCACAAATCCGCGGTATCGTTGTTTTCCGACGGAAGCTTGTCCGGACGCGACGCGCCCGGACAGCCGATGGCCTGTTTCGACTACTTGTCGATCACGAGATCCGACAGCGGCTTACTGCAGCACAGCAGCACCATCCCCTGATCGATCTCGCGCTGGCGGATGCCGCCGTTGTGCTTCATCTCGACCTGCCCCGACACCAGCTTCACCTTGCAGGTGCCGCACATGCCCTGCGTGCACGAGGCCGGCAGCCGCACGCCCGACTGGCGCGCCGCGTCGAGCACGTGCTGCTCCGAGCCGCACGCGATCTCGCGGTTGCTCTTCGCGAAGCTGACCGTGTACTGCTTCGTCGCGGCGTCGACGCCGTCGGCGGCCGGCACGAGTTCGGCGAGCACTTCGTCGCTCGCGGTCTGCGCGAGCGTCTCGAACGAGAAGCTTTCCTCGTGATACTGCTTGCGATCGAAGCCGGCTTCGTCGAGCAGGTCGCGCACCGCCTTCATGTACGGCGCGGGGCCGCACGTGAAGATCTCGCGTTCCATGAAATCCGGCGCGATCAGCTTCAGCAGCGGCAGCGTCAGGAAGCCCGTGACGCCCGGCCAGTTGGTACGTGCGCCGACGCGCTCGACGACGAACGACGTGCGGAAATTCGTGTGGTTCGACGCGATCAGGTCGAGCTCGCGCGCGAAGATGATGTCGTCCGGCGTACGCGCGCTGTGCACGAACAGGATGTCGCGATCCTCGGCGAGATCATGGTGCGCGCGGCTCATCGACATCAGCGGCGTGACGCCCGAGCCGGCCGACAGGAACAGGTACTTGCGCGCCGGATGCCGTGCGCACGTGAATTCGCCGGCCGGGCCGAGCACGCGTACCGCCGCGCCCGGCTGCAGGTTGTCGTGCAGCCAGTTCGACACCTTGCCGCCCGGCACGCGCTTGACCGTGATCGAGATCGTGTGCGGCCGCGCCGGCGACGACGAGATCGTGTAGCAGCGATTGATCGTCTCGCCGTCGATGTCGAGCTCGAGCGTGATGAACTGCCCGGGCTCGAACGAAAACGTGCGGCCCTGCGGCGAACGGAAGAAGAAGCTCTTCACGTCGTGGGTTTCCTGCCGCACGTGGCAGCACACCAGCGTTTCCTCGACGTCGCTCGTCCAGCGCTCGGGCAGCGCGTTCCAGAACGCCGGGTGCGTCACCCGGCTGTCCGCCGGCTCGAAATTGGCCGCATCTCGCATCATGTCTTGCTCCGCATATACGCTGCTAAGTACTACGCGCCGGTTTTTTCGGCGAGCCGGCCGATGTACCAGGCCGAGAATTTTTCGACGAGACCTTCCGTGTACGGCGAATACGGGCCCGGCTCGTACGCGCTGCTGGTCGCGCCGCGCTGCGAGAATTCGACGAGCGCGCGATCCTGGTCATTGGTCGCGTTCCACACGGCCGTGAGGTTCTTCACGTCGTAGTCGATGCCTTCCTTCGCGTCCTTGTGCACGAGCCACTTCGTGCGCACGAGCGTCTTGCCGGCCGACAGCGGGATCACCGAGAACGTCACGATGTGATCGCTCATGAAGTGGTGCCACGAGTTCGGCTGCGTCCAGAACGACAGCCCGCCGAGATCGGCCTTGTCGAAGCCGCCGAGCAGCTTCTTCGACGCGACCTTCGCATCGAGCGTCTGCGATTCGCCATGACGATCGAGCGGCAGGCGCTGCGTGCGGAAACCCGTCACGTCGAGCAGCTTCTCGATTTCGGCGGACGGCAGGCCCATCTCGGCCCACTCCTTGCCGCGCCGCACGCACGTTTCGGCGAATGCGTCCATGCCTTCGGCGTTCGCGTCGGAACGCTGGTAGCCGAAGCCGTATTCGTACAGCGAGATCGTCAGCTCCGGATGGTTCGCGACGCAGTGATAGCACTCGCGGTTGTTCTCCATCGTGAGCTTCCAGTTGCCTTCCTCGATGATGTCGATCTGCGCGGCGATCTTCGTGTTCGGCAGGTCGTGCGGCAGCAGGTACGGCTCCATCTCGGCGCGCATCTGCGCGAAATCGACCGGCGGCTCGTCCGCGAGGCAGATGAAGATCAGGCCCGCGAGATTCTCGACGTGCACCGACTTCAGGCTGTGCTTGCAGCGATCGAACTTCTCGCCCATGTGCTCGGCGAACATCAGCTGGCCCGTCAGGTTGTAGGTCCAGCTGTGGTACGGGCACACGATGTTGCCGACCGAGCCTTTATCTTCGTTGCACAGGCGCGCGCCGCGGTGACGGCACACGTTGTGGAACGCGCGGATCGCCATGTCGTCGTCACGCACGATCAGGATCGAATCGCTGCCCAGCTCCACGGTCACGTAGTCGCCCGGCTCGGGAATGTCCGGTTCGATCGCCACCTGGATCCAGTGCTGGCGGAAAATCGCCTCCATGTCGAGCGCGAAGATGTCCTCGCTCGTGTAGAACGGTGCGTCGAGGCTGTGCCCTTCCTTGCGCCGCTCGATCAATGCACGAATGTCTGCCGATACTTTCATCGTTTGCTCCGGATTCCTTGCATCCCTGGGTTCTTGCCGACAGGCATCAAAATCAGTAGTCGATGAGCTGATGCTCGCGCAAATACGCGAGGATCACTTGTGCTTTTTCGACCGAACTCCCTTCATTTACGACGTTGCCGCCACGGCTTTCGGTCGTCGTCGCGGACAGCATCCGCGCATGCCCGGAGCGCTTCTCGGCGGCGACCAGCTTTACGGGTTTACGCTCGACCGGGCCGACCGTCCACGCGGCCGCATCGGCGTCCGCGCCGGGCGCCGCGAGCGCGGGCCGGATCGCGCCGGCGCGCAGCCGTGCATACGCATAGCGCGGCTCCACGCTCGCAAGCGGATGCACGGCGACGACGGCCGGCAGCGCCGCGTCGACACGCCGCCGCAGCCCTTTCGGCAAAAATTGCCGAACCGCCGCGCGGCCGCCGTCGACCGTCACGTCGACGGCCGAGCCCACGAGCGGATAGCCGAGCGCCGCGGCGATGCGATACGGCAGCATCCCGGTGTCGTACGCGCCCTCGGCGCGCGTGCCGGTCAGCACGAGGTCGTAGCCGTCGAGGCGCGCGGCGAGTGCGTGCACGGCATCGTCGCCGTCGCGGCAGGCCAGCACTTCGACCTCTCGCGCACCGAGCGCCAGATACTCGGCGAGCGCCGCATTCGCGGGGTCGCCGGCATGAATCACATCGAGCGTCGCGCGATGCTTGTCGGCGAGCTGCCGGCCGGTTTCGAGCGCGGCCGCATCGTTGCGGCTGTAGCGCGCGACGCCGCTGACCGGATGCCGGCCGACGGACACGAGCACCGCGATGCGTTGCAAGGGACGAGGGGCGTTCATGCGGCGACTCCTTCGGGTTCACGGGTACCGACCGCGGCCGGCGATTCGCCGCGCGCGGCCCGCGCGGCCTGGACCTGTTCGATCAGCGCGGCGATCGTCGCCTGCGCGTCGCCGACCACCGTCAGGTTCGCGCGCTTCGCGATCGGCGCGCTGCCGTCGAGGTTGACCGCGATCACGTGGCGGCAGTCCTTGATCCCCTGCAGGTGCTGCACCGCGCCCGAGATGCCGAACGCGATGTACACGCTCGCCTCGACCGTCTTGCCGGTCGCGCCGACCTGCTTGTCGCGCGTGAAGTGGCCGTTGTCGACCGCGACGCGGCTCGCGCCGATCGCCGCGCCGAACACGCCGGCCAGCCGCTCGAACGCGCCGATGTCGGACACGCCGTTGCCGGCCGACACGATGAAATCGGCTTCCTCGAGCGCGACCTGGGCCGCGTCGATTTCGTCGAGGCCGAGATCGCGGTACGGCTGCGCGGCATCCCGCGCCGGGCGAATGAAGTCGGCGGCGACGCGCTCGCCCGCACCGACGAACGGCAGCTTCGCGTCCACCGCGTTCTGCGCGAGCAGGATCACGTCGGGCAGCGCCCGGGTGGCAAACGCACGCCCGGCCTGCGCATACGCGCCCACATGCTTCGCGTCGATTTCGACGACGTGGGTCGCGACGCTCGCGGCGGCGGCCGCCGCGTAACGCCGGCCGAGATCGCCGTCGCCTGTCGCGTTGTCGGGCACGAACACGTGCTTCGGTGCGAGCGCGGCCACGCAGGCCTGCAATGCTTGCAGTTCGCTTTCGGGATCGAACGCACGGCGATCGAAGCCGGCCAGCTCGATCAGCTTGTCGACGCCGAGTTCGGCGACGTCATCCTTCAGTTCGCCGAACGCGAGCAGCGCGACTTCCGTCTGCGCATCGGCGAGCACGGCGGCAGCGGCAATCGCCTGCCGCGAATGGTCGTCGAGCGCGCCGCGTTCGCTGTGCGCGACCACCAGCATCACGTGCTTCGGGTCCTGCAGCGCGCGGCGCGGCTTCGCGGCCGCGCCGCCATGACCGTGCGCGGACCACTGCGCGGCGTTCGCATCGGCGCTGCCTTCCTCGCCGAGCGTGATACGCTTCAGGCCGGCGGCCGTGATGATGAACGGCCGGCGCGGATCGATTCGTTTGATCGTATTCATCGATTCACTCCAGCGAGGCAGCGACGAGTTCGGCGACGTCGAGCACGTCGGGGCGCGGGCCCACGACACCTTCGAGCATGGCCGTGCAGTTCGGGCACGCAACCGCGACCACGTCCGCGCCGATCGTGCGCGCGTCGGCGATGCGGATGTCCGGAATGCGCTGCTTGCCGGGGATGTCGGTCAGCGGCGCACCGCCGCCACCGCCGCAGCAGCGGCCGCGCATGCCGTTGCGCTCCATCTCGACGACCTGGATGCCGATCGTCTTCAACAGCTTGCGCGGTGCTTCGATCTCGCCGTTGTAGCGGCCGAGGTAGCACGGATCGTGATACGTGGTGCGCTTCTCCTGCAGCGCCTCGACCGCCTTCGGCGCGATCTTGCCGCTGTCGGCGAGTTCGGCCAGATAGGTCGTGTGATGCTTGACCGTCACGCGCAGCCCGAGCGCACGGTATTCGTTGCGCAGGCTGTGCATCACGTGCGGGTCGGCCGTCACGATCTGCTGGTACGACAGCGTGCCGAGCGTGCCGATCAGGCGCTTCGCCATCTGCTGGAACGTCGCTTCGTCGCCAAGCCGGCGGGCGACGTCGCCCGTATCGGTCTCGGTCGGGCCAAGCACCGCGTAATCGACGCCCGCCTTGTTCAGCACCTTGACGAACGCGCGCAGCGTACGCTGGTAGCGCATGTCGAACGCGCCTTCGCCCGCGACGAACAGCACGTCGACCGGCTTGCCCGGCTGCGCGACCGGCGCGCTCAGGTCGACCGACCAGTCGTAGCGCGCGGCCGTGTCGTAGCCGCCCATCGTGCCCGTCTCGCGCAGGTTCGCGAGCACTTCCTGGCCCTTGCCCGGCACCGTGCCGTGCACGAGCGTGCGGTTGCGGCGCATGTCGACGATCGCGTCGACGTGCTCGATCAGCATCGGGCATTCCTGCACGCATGCGCGACAGGTCGTGCACGACCACAGCGTCTGCTCCTCGATCAGGCCCGACACGATCGGGCCGTTCGGCTCGCCGCGATGCTGGCCGACCGCGAGGCCCGGCGTCGGGCTGCCCGCGTACGCCGCATCGGTGCCGCCGGCCATCCCGACCACGAGATCCTGGATCAGCTTCTTCGGATTCAGCGGCTGGCCCGACGCGAACGCGGGGCACGCGGCTTCGCACTTGCCGCACTGCACGCATGCGTCGAAGCTCAGCAACTGGTTCCAGCGGAATTCGACCGGCTTCGCGACGCCGTACTCCTGATGCTCGATGTCCGGCAGCTTCAGTGCGGTCGGCGGCGTGGCCGTGCCGTTGCCGGTGAACGATTCACGGGTGGCCGCGAAACGCTCCTGGCGCGGATGGAACGCGAGATGCAGCAGGCCGGCGATCGCGTGCTTCATCGGGCCGCCCTTCGCGGCGCCGACCGTCATCGTGAACGCGCCGATGCCGATCAGCAGCGCGCAGAGCACCGCGAACGCGCCCGACATCGCGCCGGTCGGCACCAGCATGAACAGCACGAGGCCGAGCGCGAACGAACCGAGCAGCCAGGGCAGCGTGTTCCACGGGCCGCGCGACAGGCGCGCCGGCACGTCCTTCGCCGCGCGGCGGCGCCACACGAACACCGCGCCGACCAGCATCGCGAGCGCCGCGACGAAGATCAGCTTGTCGAGCCACGGCGAGTAGATCGCGAGGCCGTAGTTGACGAACACCAGCGCGAGCGCGCCGATCGCGCCGCCGGCGGTCGCGACGTGAGTCTTCGCGATGTACGGATCGCGGGCGACCACGTGGTGCAGGTCGACGAAATAACGCTTCGGAATCGCGAACAGGTTCGCGACGCCGAACGAGCCGGGCGCCGTCGCGCGACCCAGACGCCAGTAGGACGAGCGCTTCGCGACCGCGAACGCGAGCCCCGCCACCGACAGCCACAACAGGGCGGTAATGAGGAAGGACGGGTTCATCTTTTAGAAATCCTTCACGAGACGCAGCGAGTCGTAGATCGCACCGTGGACGTTGTGCATCGAGATGCAGTCGCCGACACGGAACAGCAGGAAACGGCCGTTGCCGAGCTCTTCCGACAGGCACGGTTGCGGCTCGGCCGCGAACAGCGTGTGCGGATCGATCTGGCCGCGGTTCACCGATTCCGGCTTGAGCTTCCAGTACAGCTCGTCGTTCGGCGACGAACCGTTCTCGATCACCACCTGGTCAACGGCGCGCTCTTCCAGTTCTTCCGTGTATTCGTTGCGCAGCACGGCGATCATCTTGCCGTTCTCTTCATAGACGCGATCGAGCATCGTGTTCGGCGTCGGAATCACGCCGAACGCGTACAGGCGACGGTAGAAAATCGGGAACGTCGTGCCGCCGCAGTCGTCGGCCACCTTCACGTCGGGCGTCACCACCTCGACCTTCGAGCCACGGCTCGCCATGAAGTCGGCCACGCCCGCGCCGGCATGCGTGCTCACGCCGTCGAACAGCAGCACGTTCTGCTTCGGCTCGACCTTGCCGGTCAGGATGTCCCATGAGCTGACCGCGAGGCCTTCGGCCACGCCCCACGCCGGCACCTGCCACGTGAAGCTCGATCCGCCCGTCGCGAGCACGACGATGTCCGGCTTCTCGGCCATGATCATCTTCTCGTCGGCGGCCACGCCGAGGCGCCGGTCGACGCCCAGACGCTTCGTTTCCATGTCGAACCAGCGGATGATCCCCGACATCTGCTCGCGCTGCGGCGCCTTCGCGGCGATCATCACCTGGCCGCCCACTTCCGCGTTCTTCTCGAACAGCACGACGTCGTGGCCGCGCAGCTTCGCGACACGCGCCGCCTCCAGGCCCGCGGGACCCGCGCCGACCACCACGACCTTGCGCTTCGGGCCACGCGACTTCTCGATGATGTGCGGCATCGTCGCTTCGCGCGACGTCGCCGCGTTCTGGATGCACAGCACGTCGAGGCCGTTGTACTGACGGTCGATACAGTAGTTCGCGCCGACGCACTGCTTGATTTCGTCTTCTCGGCCATCGCGGATCTTGATCACCATGTGCGGATCGGCGATCTGCGCGCGCGTCATGCCGACCAGGTCGATCATCCCGTTCGCGAGCAGGCGCTCGGCCTGGCCCGCATCGCGGATGCTCTGCGCGTGCATCACCGGAATCTTCACGACCGACTTGATGCCGGCCGCGAGGTGCACGAACGGCTCCGGCGGCAACGCCATCGGCGGCATGCAGTTGGCGATCGTGTTGTGCGTATCGCCGCCCGAGCCGACCACGCTCAGGTAGTCGATCAGGCCCGTCTCCGACATCGCCTGCGCGATTTCCTTCAGCGCCTCGTGATCGAGGCCGTCCTCGTGGAATTCGTCGCCGCACATGCGCAGGCCGACGCAGAAATCCTTGCCGACCGCCTCGCGCACGGCCGTCAGCACTTCGATGCCGAAGCGCAGGCGGTTTTCGAGGCTGCCGCCCCATTCGTCGGTGCGATGGTTCGAACGCTTGCTCCAGAACTGGTCGATCAGGTGCTGGTGCGCGGCGGAGATTTCGATGCCGTCCATGCCGGCCGCCTTCACGCGCTTCGCGGCCGCCGCGAAATCACCGATGATGCGGCGGATTTCCTCGATCTCGATGATCTTCGCATTGCCGCGGTGCACGGGTTCGCGCACGCCCGACGGCGACATCAGGTGCGGCCAGTGCTCGCCGTGGAACGACGAGCGGCGGCCCATGTGCGTCGCCTGGATCATGATTTTCGCGCCGTGCTTGTGCATCGTGTCGGCCAGGCGCGTGAGCGGGTCGATGATCTTGTCGGTCGACAGGTTCACCGATTTCCACCAGCCCTGCGGGCTGTCGATCGACACCGGGCTCGAACCGCCGCAGATGGCCAGGCCGACGCCGCCCTTCGCCTTTTCTTCGTAGTAGCGGATATAGCGGTCGCCCGGCAGGCCGCCCGGCTCGGCGTACACCTCCGCGTGCGCGGTGCTGACGATCCGGTTGCGCAGCGTCAGCTGGTTCAGCTGCATGGGTTTGAACAGGTGGGGATAACGCATCGCTGGCGACCTCTGGCGTTCGAATGTCTCGTGTTGCGGGTGTTGTTCTGTTTCAGTGAATCAATGCGTCAGTGCGCGATCGGCGACACTTCGAAGACGCAGTGGTCGTGATGCTCGGCCGCACACTGCACTTCCTTCGATTGCGCGCGCGGGGCGCCCTTGCCTTCCGGCGTCGTGTCGTTGACCCAGTCCATCGCGCCGGCGAACCAGCCCGCGAACATGTAGCAGAGCTTGCCTTCCTTGCCCGGCTGCTGGAGCACGAACGACGAGTGGCGCAGTTCGATCTTCGCGCGGGCGCTCGCCGGATCGGCCTCGATGATCGAGAACAGGCCCCAGCCGCGTTGCGACAGGCGCTTCAGGTAGTGCTCGAACACGGCCATGCCGGTCAGGCCGTGCAGCTTCGCTTCCTTGTCGCACCAGTGGTACGCGGACTTGTAGCCGGCCTTGTAGAGGATTTCGGCATACGCTTCGACGCCGAGCGCTTCCTCGACGGCGACGTGGTTGTTCGTGAAGAAGTGGCGCGGCACGTACAGCATCGGCAGCGCGTCGGTGGTCCAGACGCCGGTATCGGGATCGACGTTGATCGGCAGTTGCGGTTGCATCGTGGTGACTCCGTGAGGAAAGTGGCCGCGCGGTTCAGTGCGCAGGCGCGACATCGTCCGCGCGCCAACGCGGCAAGCGTTGGCACGTCCCGATTTTTTTATGTTGAAACGCGAGTAGCGGGTTCGGCGGGGGTGGCGCTTACGCGCCCCACACGTCCTTGAACACGCGCACCCAGTTCTCGCCCATGATCTTGCGGATACGCGACTCCTTCCAGCCGTGGCGTTCCATCGCCGCGGTCAGGTTCGGGAATTCGCCGATCGTGCGGATGCCGTCCGGGTTGATCACCTTGCCGAAGTTCGTCAGCTGGCGATAGCGGCCCTTGTCATGCGTCAGCATGTCGAAGAATTCCTTCGCGAAATCCTGCGTGAAGTCCGTGCCGATGCCGACCGCGTCCTCGCCGATCAGGTTCACGACGTAGTCGATCGCCTCGATGTAGTCGTCGATGTTCGCTTCGATCCCGCGCTTCAGGAACGGCGCGAACATCGTCACGCCGACGAAGCCGCCCGCATCGGCGATCTCCTTCAGCTGCGCGTCGCTCTTGTTGCGCGGATGCTCCTTCAGGCCCGACGGCAGGCAGTGCGAATAGCACACCGGCTTCTTCGAGAACGCGATCGCTTCCGACGACGTGTTGCCGCCCACGTGCGACAGGTCGACCATGATGCCGACGCGGTTCATCTCGGTGATCACTTCGCGCCCGAAGTCCGACAGGCCGCCGTCGCGCTCGTAGCAACCGGTGCCGACCAGGTTCTGCGTGTTGTAGCAAAGCTGCACGACGCGCACGCCCATGTCGGCGAACGCTTCGATGTAGCCGAGGTTGTCCTCGAACGCATGCGCGTTCTGGAAGCCCAGGATGATCCCGGTCTTGCCTTCCTTCTTCGCGCGGAAGATGTCGTCCGTCGTGCGCACGAGCGTCAGCAGCTCGCCGTTGTCGCGGATCTTCTTCTTCATCACGCCGATGTTGTCGACGGTCTTGGTGAAGTTCTCCCACACCGACACCGTGCAGTTCGCGGCCGTGATGCCGCCACGGCGCATGTCCTCGAACACCGGCTTCTCGAACTTCGAGATGTTCAGTCCGTCGATGATGATGCTGTCCTGATGCAGCGTGCTCATATCTGCTCTCGCTCGTGTGACTGTTCTTGTGGGGGGCGATCAGTAGATCGGGAAGCGCTCGCACAGCGCGAAGATCTCGCGGCGCACGCGCTGTTCGGTTGCGTGGTCCCCTTCCGGGTTCGCGCGCAGCGCGTCGAACACTTCGAGGATCAGGCGGCCGATCTCGCGGAACTCCGCGACGCCGAAACCGCGCGTCGTCCCCGCCGGCGTGCCGAGGCGAATGCCCGACGTGACGGTCGGCTTCTCGGTGTCGAACGGGATGCCGTTCTTGTTGCAGGTGATGCCCGCGCGCTCCAGCGCCTGCTCGACCGGCGCACCTTTCAGGCCCTTCGGGCGCAGGTCGACCAGCAGCAGATGGTTGTCGGTGCCGCCCGTGACGAGATCGACGCCGCCGGCCTTCAGCACTTCGCCGAGCGCCTGCGCGTTCGCGAGCACGTTGTCGATGTAGGTCTTGAAGTCCGCATGCAGCACCTCGCCGAACGCCACCGCCTTGCCGGCGATCACGTGCATCAGCGGGCCGCCTTGCAGGCCGGGGAACACGGCCGAGTTGATCTTCTTCGCGATCTCCTCGTCGTTGGTCAGCACGAAGCCGCCGCGCGGGCCGCGCAGCGTCTTGTGCGTGGTCGACGTGACGACGTGCGCGTGCTCGACCGGGTTCGCGTGGCGGCCCGCGGCGATCACGCCCGCGATGTGCGCCATGTCGACCATCAACTTCGCGCCGACGCTGTCGGCGATCGCGCGAAAGCGTGCGAAGTCGAGCGCGCGCGGGTACGCCGAAAAGCCGGCGATGATGAGGTTCGGCTTGTGCTCGTGCGCGAGCGCCTCGACCTGGTCGTAATCGATGCGCATCGTGTCGCGGTTCACGCCGTACTGGACCGCGTTGAACCACTTGCCCGACAGCGCCGGCTTCGCGCCGTGCGTCAGGTGGCCACCCGCGTCGAGCGACATGCCGAGCACCGTGTCGCCCGGCTTCGCCAGCGCGAGCATCACCGAACCGTTCGCCTGCGCGCCCGAGTGCGGCTGCACGTTCGCATAGCCGGCGTTGAAGATCTGCTTCACGCGATCGATCGCGAGCGCCTCGACTTCATCGGCGAATTCGCAGCCGCCGTAATAGCGCTTGCCGGGATAGCCTTCCGCGTACTTGTTGGTCAGTACCGAGCCCTGCGCCTCGAGCACGGCGCGCGACACGATGTTTTCCGACGCGATCAGCTCGACCTGCGACTGCTGACGCTCGAGTTCCTTCAGGATGGCGCTGCGCACCGGCGCGTCGCGCTCGGCAAGGGGCTGCGAGAAGAAAGGCTGGGTGTTCGACATAGTGCGTCCGTGACGAAGAATAAAGGGCTGTAACCGAAGCTCAAGGCCCGCCGTGCCTGGGTTTCCCGCTCGTCCAGTGCAAGGCTGCCGACGGCTCTATTCTTGTCGTTCGGATTTTCGGCGGATTGATGAATTTAGACGCGTTCTTTGCCTTTTCCGCCATGCGCGTCCGTTTTATACAAGTGACCGGTCGTGCTTTTCGGGATGACCTGCCGAAACGGTATCGACGATTCACCTATGGACACGCACACCGGCAGTGCGTTTGCCGCTCGTTCGGGGTGCGGCTTGTCCCGGATACGGTGCAGTGCAGCATCGGCCTTACGCCCAGACAACGTATGGAGCTAGGGTTTAGCCGTATGGCACGCTTGTTGCGCTCGCTCACACAATACCGCAGCCCGATCCGTGCCCCGGGCGAAAAGCTATTAGAGATTCAAGGAACGCTCCCCATGTCGCCCGACCGCACAGCGTCGCTGTCCCACTTCGCGTTCATGCCTTTACCGAACTTCACGATGATCGCGTTCACCAATGCGATCGAGGTGCTTCGGATGGCGAACTACCTGAGCGGCCAGCCGCTCTACCGCTGGTCGGTGATCAGTCCGGACGGCGGCCCGGTCACGGCGAGCAACGGCCTCACGGTCGATACGGGCCCGGCCGAATGCGCGGGGCAACCCGACATCGTGTTCGTCTGCGGCGGCGTCGACGTGCAGCGTGCGACCACGCCTGCCCATCTGTCGACCCTGCGCCGCTTCGCGCGCGCGGGCATCCCGCTCGGCAGCCTGTGCACGGGCACCTATGCGCTCGCGAAGTCGGGGCTGCTCGCTGGCTACGCATGCGCGATCCACTGGGAGAACATGTCGGCGCTGAAGGAGGAGTTTCCGGACACGCGCTTCCTGAAGGAACTGTTCGTGATCGACCGCGACCGCATCACGTGCACGGGCGGCGTCGCGCCGCTCGACATGATGCTGAACCTGATTGCCGCGCGCGTCGGCACCGCACGCGTCACGCAGATCGCCGAGCAGTTCATCGTCGAACACGTGCGCGACACGAGCGCGCAGCAGCGCATGCCGCTCGTCGCGCGCCTCGGCTCGGCGAACAAGTCGTTGTTCGAAGTGATCGCGCTGATGGAGAACAACATCGAGGAGCCGCTGTCGCGCGAGGAACTCGCGCGGCTCGCGAACATGTCGCAGCGGCAGTTGCAGCGCCTCTTCCGCGAGCATCTCGGGATGACGCCGACGCACTACTACCTGACGTTGCGGCTGCGCCGCGCGCGCGAGCTGCTGCTGCAGACCGACATGTCGATCATGCACATCACGATGGCGTGCGGGTTCCAGTCGGCATGCCACTTCAGCAAGAGCTATCGCGACGCGTTCGGCGTCGCGCCGACGCGCGAGCGCCGCAAGCAGGTCGCGCCGCTCGCGCAGGGGGCGGCGAGCGCAGCGCCGGCGTTTCCGGCGCATGTGCTGCATGCGTGAAGCGGGCAGCATTTGAAGCAAAAAAAGAGCGGCCTTCAATCAAGGCCGCTTTTTGCTGGTACTTACGATCCCCACACCTGCATTTCATCGAGCGAGTACCCCCACTGCGTCGCCCGCTTCGTGCCGAGCATCCGCACGTAACGGCCCTGCCCGTTCAGGTTCGGCAGCGTCACATGGCCGTACGACACGCCGTTGCTCGTCGAGTAGATCGTCGTCCAGTTCGCATTGTCGTTCGACGTCTGGATCTGGTAGACGAGCGCGCCCGCGTCCCAGTATAGATCGATGCTGCTGATCGTCTTCGTCGCGCCGAGATCGACCGAGATCCACTGCGGATCGACGCCCGCGCCTTCCGGCGAATCCCAGCGCGTGCTCGTCGTGTTGCCGTCGAATGCCTTGTCCGGCGTGAGCGACGCGTTGTAGCTCGCCGACGCCGCGGCCGGCCGCCCCTGCGACAGCAGCGTGCGCGCCGCGGCCGGGCCGCCGTAGTAGTTCGCCCCGAGCTTCGCCTTCGTCGCATCCGCATTCACGCCGAACTGTGACAGGCTCCAGCGCTGGCCGGTCGTCACGTCGCCGACGTAGAGCTGATAGCCGCCCGCCGTCGTCGACGAGAAGAACAGGTAGTTCGTACCACTGACAGGCGCCGGATCCGAGTTGTTGCTCATGCAGTCGTTGAGCGCCAGCGCGCTCGGCGTCGACGCCGGGTCGCCCGTCTTCGCGTAGATCTGGTCGGCCCCGCCGCTGTCCTTCCAGCGCGCGTAGTACACCATGCCGTCCGCACGCACGGTCGGGTAGTACGTCTGCAGCCCGGCCGGACGATCGAACACGGCGGTGACGCCGGTCGCGATCGTGCGCTTCATCAGCCCCATGTTCGAGCCGGTGCCGGTCGCGTAGTACACGGCGCTCGCGTCCGGCGCGAGGAACGGCATCGAGTATTCGGCGCCGGCCGGCGCGTTCGTCAGGCTCACGATCGACGTGAACACCGGGCCCGCGCTCGTGTACGACAGCGTCGCCTGCTTGACGTCGCCGTTCTGCTTGAACACGAGCGTCTTGCCGTCCGCGCTGAACTTCGGGTCTTCGTTGCGCGTGGCGCCCGTGCTGTGCGTCATGTTGACGGGCGGCGTGCCGGCGCCGAGCTGCAGCATGAACACGTTCCATGCGCCGTTGCTGATGCCCATGAACGCGAGCCACTTGCCGTCGGGACTGAACACGCCGTTCATCGGATCGGTGATGCCCCACGCGCTCTTGCTGAGTTGCGTCAGCGTGCGGGCCGAGAAATCGTAGAGGAACAGCTGGCTCGTGCCGTCGCCGTACTTGACGTAGCTGTGATAGACGAGCTTGCCGGTCAGCGCGGCGGGGAACGTCGCATTCGGCTGGGCGGCGGGATTGTTGACGCAGGCTGCGGCTGCCACGCCGCTGAACAGGTTGAGGGCGAGGCCGGCCACGAGGCCCGCGACGAGGGTCTTCAATTTCACGCTGGATACTTCCGGGTAAGGTAAGGACTAGGACGGCCGCAGAAAAGGACCCGCGCGGAAAGCGCGGGCGCCACGGATCCGCCGTCGGGCAGCGTGAATTCCGTATCGGTCGGACATCGGGAACAAAACTTGCGGGAGTGTGCCTTCTGGTCAGACGAAAGAAAAGGATCAGAGGACGCCTGAAACATACGGATCAGCGATTTGGGGCGCGCTTGCACGTGACGGCTGCCGTACTACTCTTTGTCATCGAGGCCCGATCGGCCGGGGGACAAGCATGAAGCGCTATGCGGTGCTGGCACAGACGATCGCGGACGCCATCCGGCGCGGCGACCTCGCGGCCGGCGCACGTATCCCGACCGTGCGAGCGGCATGCCGCGCGTATCGCGTGAGTCCGTCCACCGTGTTTCGCGCGTACTACGCGCTCGAAAGCGAGGGCCTGATCGTCGCGCGGGCGCGCTCCGGCTATTTCGTGGCGAACCTGGCCGACAAGCACGTGCGGTTCGGCCACGATCCGCCGCGCAAGCCAGGTGCGGCACAAACCGGCGACGACGACGCGTTGTTCCGCCTGCTCGACTCGCTCAAATGCGACGACGTCGTGCCGCTCGGCTCGGCATTCGCGAGCTATTCGCTGTTCCCGATGAGCAGCCTGTGGCGTCACGTCGCGTCGGCCGCCCGCAACATGGACCGCGGCAAGCTATTGGCGGGCTTGCCGCCCGGCTACGACGCGCTGCGCCGCCAGATCGCGTTGCGTTACCTGAATGCGGGCGCGTCGCTGCCGCTGGAGGAGATCGTCATCACGACGGGAGCGATCGAGGCACTGACGCTCAGCCTGCAGGCGCTGACGCGCCCGGGCGACATCGTCGCGATCGAACGGCCGGCATTCCACGCGGTGCTGCAGGTCGTCCAGTGCCTGCACCTGAAGGCCGTCGAGATTCCGGTCGACCCGCGCACGGGCCTCGATCTCGACGCGCTCGCCGAAGCGCTCGACACGCATCCGGTGCGCGCGTGCTGGTTCATGACGTCGTTCCACAACCCGACCGGCGCGACGCTGACCGACGAGCGCAAGCGCGCGCTGATCGAGCTGCTCGCGTCGCGCGGCGTGCCGCTGATCGAGGACGACGTGTATGGCGAACTGCAGTTCGGCACGGCCCCCACGCGCCCCGCGAAACTGTATGACGACAGCGGGCTCGTCCTGCATTGCGGGTCGTTCTCGAAATGTCTCGCGCCCGGGTTCCGGATCGGCTGGGTCGCGGCCGGCCGCTTCGTGCGGCAGATCCGTCAGGCCAAAGGCGCGAGCGGGCCGGCCGCCGACGTACCCGCGCAGATGGCGATTTCGAGTTACCTGCGCGACGGCGCATACGACCGGTTCCTGCGCAAGCTGCGACGCAATCTCGCCGCGCACCAGGCTCAGATGCTGTCGGCCGTGCGCGCGTATTTTCCGGCTGACACCGAAGTGTTCGCGCCGCGCGGCGGATATTTTCTGTGGATCGAACTGCCGCCGCACATGGATGCGATGCACCTGTTCGACGACGCGATGGAGAGCGGTGTCAGCATCGCGCCCGGGCCGATCTTCTCCGCGACCGGCGGCTTTCGCCGCTATCTGCGGCTCAACTACGGGCGGCCGTGGACACCGGCCGTCGAGCGCGCGCTGGAGACGCTCGGCACGCTCGCGTCCCGGCAACGGCACGGCGGCTAGCACGAGACGGGCGGCACGAAATGTGCGGCACGCGACGCGCGACATGCGCCTTGCGTTTCACGCGCGAACGACCAAGAATGAAGCGGCAGGCAGCCGCGGACGAACGGGTTCCACGCGTCCGATGTTATGGAGAATGACATGAACACCGCATGCGAACGACCGCCGATGTGTAACCCGACGATGGCGCGCGCCGGTCGCTGACGATGCGCGTCCTGCCCAACCGGCGTGTCCGCGCGCGCGATGCCTGGCGGGCCGTGCTGAACACGCGCGCCGAATCGCGGCACGCCGCTTGCTGCCGCTGCCGCGAATGCGGTTTCGTGGCGTTCCGCGCGCTCGAGCATTGCCCCGTCTGCGGTCAGTGGAACTGGCCGTTCGAGTCGATTGGCCACACACCGGCCGACGCGCGTGCCGCGCATGCGCCGCGGTCGTTCCATACATGGTCGTCGCGCGTCGCCCGAGCGCTGCGCAACGCGGCTTTCCAGCGGCCGCGCGCATCGAGCGCGCCAATCCTGAGCATACTGACGCTCGTGCTGCTGGTCGGCGGCTACGTGATGGTCGACCAGACCTGCAAGGCCGATTCCGTCTGTCGGGGCTCCGGTGTGCCGGGCGCCGTCGCGACCGGAGCCGTACTTCAAGCGTCGAACGAGCCATTGATACCGGTCGTGCCGGCACCCGTCTACCCGTTTCATTCGACCGATGAAACGGCGGTGGCAGCCCGTCCGCCACTGGCCAATCCGCCACAGGACGCCCCGCTCGCCGGCAAACCCGCGCGCCGGATGGCGGTTGCACAGGCCGCGCCGTCGTTGCGCGCGCCTGACCGGACGCGCACCGGCGCGGTCCGCGTCGCCGACTGGAAAGGCAACCCCGACACCGCCCATCGCACGCGTGCGATCCGCCGCGTCAGCCTGCACACC
This sequence comes from Burkholderia sp. IO2, assembly GCF_029522185.1. NCBI lineage: Bacteria > Pseudomonadati > Pseudomonadota > Betaproteobacteria > Burkholderiales > Burkholderiaceae > Burkholderia > Burkholderia sp. IO2. Next base: position 158,206 of record NZ_JAKWFH010000004.1, read on the forward strand.
GGGCGGACACGTCGCGCCGCGGCCAGCAACGCCGAACTCGCGAAGCTCTATCGCGGCCACTGAGCGCGCGATCCGGGCCCGCGTGCCCGTCGATTCAATTTTCTAAACCGCCCCTCACGAAACCTCGTTTGTGCCGCGACGGACGCATGACGTTCAATGGGTCATTCGCCCGCGCCGGCGCGTATCGCACGCCGGCGCAGTCCGATCCACCGAACGGAGTCTGTCGATGAATGCACTGCAGCTCGTGACCCTGGCTGCCATCTGGGGCGCGTCCTTCCTGTTCATGCGCATGGGCGCGCCGGAATTCGGCGTCGTCCCGCTGATCGCATTGCGCGTCGCGATCGCGGCCGTGCTGTTGTCCCCGGTGCTGCGCGATGCGCAAGCGCGGCACGAATTCCGCGCGCACGTCGTGCCGCTGTTCGTCGTCGGCATCGCGAACTCGGCGCTGCCATTCTGCCTGCTGACCTATGCGGCCCTGTTCGTGACGGCCGGCACCGATTCGATCCTGAATGCAACGACCCCGCTGTGGACCGCGATCGTCGCGTACGTGTGGCTGCGCGCGCCGCTGGCGAAACCGCAGGCGATCGGTCTCGCGCTCGGCTTCGCCGGGGTCGTCGTTCTCGCCGGTTCGGCGCTCGGCACCGGCACGCCCGGCGCGCCGGGCGCGATCGCCGCCGCGATGCTCGCGACGTTGTCGTACGGGTTCGCGGCGCATTACTCGAAGCGCAAGCTCGCGAACGTGCGGCCGTTCGTGTCCGCGTTCGGCAGCCAGTTGTTCGCGGCCGTCGCACTCGTGCCGCTCGCGCTGCCGATGTGGCCGCACGGTCCCGTGCATGCGTCCGCATGGATCGCGGTGGTGTTGCTCGGCGCGATCTGCACGGCAGTGGCCTACCTGCTGTATTTCGGGCTGCTTCGCAGTGCGGGCGCGCAATACGCGGCGTCGGTCACGTTCCTGATTCCGGTCTTCGGCGTGGTGTGGGGCGCGATCTTCCTGCACGAGACGATCACCGTGCAGACGGTCGCCGGGTGCGCGATCATCCTGCTCGGCACGGCGCTCGCGACCGGCAAGCTCAAGGGCTTCGCCTCGGCTCCCGTGCGCGGGTCAAGCCAGTAGATCGGGGGCGTCGCGCTCGTCGCGGCCGATCTCCCGCGCCAGCCAGTCGCGGAACGCGGCGATCTTCCACTCGTGCTGGCGCACTTCGCTGCACACGACGTAATAAGAGAACTCGGTCGGCCAGGGCCGCGCCAGCACGCGAACCAGCCGCCCGGCCGCGACTTCGTCGCGCGCATAGATGTCGCGCACCAGCGCGATGCCCTGCCCGGCGACCGCGGCCCTGATCAGCAACGCATCCTCGCTGAAGCTCGCGCCGCGCGGCGCGCGCGCGTCCTCGATGCCTTGCGTGCGCAGCCACAGCACCCAGTCGGCGCGGTCGGCGTCCTGCAGCAGCGGGTACGACAGGCAATCGGCGGGGGCGTCGATCGGGCGCGCGGGATCCAGCAGTTGCGGGCTGCACACGGGCCACAGCTCCGGCGTCCAGATGCGGAACGATGCATGCCCGGGATAGCGGCCCAGCCCGTGCCGGATCGCGACGTCGACGTAGTCGCGGCGCAAGTCGACCAGTTGCGCGCGCGTCTCGACGGTGATTTCGATTTCGGGGTACGCGGCATGGAACGACCCGAGCCGCTGCACGAGCCACGTGTTCGCGAACGACGCGGTGGTCGTCACCGCGAGCCGGACGATGCGCCGGTTCGCGCCGTGCACGCTCGCCCACGCGGCCTCGATCTCGTTGAAGCCGCCGGCGAGCTGGTCGAACAGCGCGCGGCCGGTGCCGGTCAGCTCGAGTTCGCGGCCGGTGCGCTCGAACAGGCGCACGGCGAGGCGATCCTCGAGATTGCGGACATGCTGGCTGACGGCGCCCGGCGAAATGCAGAGCAGGTCGGCCGCCTGTTTCATGCTGCCGCAACGCGCCACTTCGACGAACGTGTGCAACGCGGCGAGGGGAAGTGACTTGGCCATCCGTGGAGCGCCGCCGCGCGGCGGTGGAGGGTTCGGGAACGGGCGATGATTATCGCAGCAATTGCGCGGCCCCGCCTTTGCTCCGGCAACGAAAACGGGCGGCCCGTTTCCGGAACCGCCCGCTTCGTGTGGCGCGTGTCGAACGCTAGTGCATCACGCCGCCAGCAACCCGTGCGGGTCGATGACGAATTTGCGCGGCGCGCCGCCGTCGAACTTCTTGTACCCTTCCGGCGCCTGATCGAGCGAGATCACTTCGACGTTGACGATCTTCGCGATCGGCAACCGGTCGAACAGGATCGCCTGCATCAGGTTGCGGTTGTACTTGAGCACCGGCGTCTGGCCCGTGAAGAACGAATGCGACTTCGCCCAGCCGAGGCCGAAGCGGATGCTCAGGCTGCCGTGCTGCGCGGCCTTGTCCTTCGCGCCCGGATCGTCCGTCACGTACAGGCCCGGGATGCCGATCGCGCCGGCCGGGCGCGTGATTTCCATCAGCGAGTTCAGCACCGTCGCGGGTGCTTCCTCCGCATGGCCCGACGAGCCGTGGCCGTGCGCCTCGAAGCCGACGCAATCGACCGCGCAGTCGATCTCGGGCACGCCGAGGATCTGCTCGATCTGCTCGCCGAGCGACGCGTCCTTGGACAGATCGACCGTCTCGAACCCCATCGCCCGTGCATGCGCGAGACGTTCCGCGTTCATGTCGCCGACGATCGTCACGGCCGCGCCGAGCAGGCGCGCCGATGCGGCCGCCGCCATCCCGACCGGGCCCGCGCCCGCGATATAGACCGTCGAACCGGGTTTCACGCCGGCGCTCACCGCACCGTGATAACCGGTCGGCAGAATGTCGGACAGGCAGGTCAGGTCGCGGATCTTCGCCATCGCCTGGTCGCGATCCGGGAATTTCAGCAGGTTGAAATCGGCATACGGCACGAGCACGTACTCGGCCTGGCCGCCGATCCAGCCGCCCATGTCGACGTAGCCGTACGCGCCGCCGGCACGCGACGGGTTCACGTTCAGGCACACGCCCGTATGCGTGTCCTTGCACATCGCGCAGCGGCCGCACGCGACGTTGAACGGCACCGACACGAGATCGCCGAGCTTCAGCGTCTCGACGTCGCGGCCCACTTCGACCACTTCGCCGGTGATCTCGTGACCGAGCACGAGGCCGACCGGCGCGGTCGTCCGGCCGCGCACCATGTGCTGGTCGGAGCCGCAGATGTTCGTGCTGACCACTTTCAGGATCACGCCGTGGCCGATCGCGCGGCCGCTCGGGTCGACCATCTTCGGATAATCGATTTTCTGGACTTCGACCTGGCCCGGTCCAAGATAGACGACACCTCGATTGCTGCTCATCGTATTGTCTCCATGTCTCGTTGGATGGCGCCGCGGCGCGCCGGCCCTTGCGGCGCACGCGCAACGTGCTGTTCGAGAGTAGTCCGGGAGGCAGGGGCGCCGATGTCTCAAACGCGACATGCGTTTGATCGGCGCCGACATCGATGGCGGAAATACGAAAGTCGGGCGGGAATCTACCGGGGGCCGGACCGGCCCTTGCGGCCGGCCCAACCTCGACGGGCCGGCGCTACCCGCCCTGATTCTCGCGGATGATCGCGGCGGCGGCCGCTTCCGCGTCGCTCGCGACGCCGTCGTGCACGCGCGTGCTGACGGCGGGCGTCGGCGGCTCGCTGTCGAGCGCGTGGCCGTTGCGGTCGTGCGTGTCGACCGTCGCGCGCATCGACAGCCCGACGCGCAGCGGATGCGCGGCGAGATCGCGCGGATCGATCGCGATCACCACCGGCACGCGCTGCACGACCTTGATCCAGTTGCCGGCCGCGTTCTGCGACGGCAGCATCGAGAACGCGCTGCCCGTGCCCGCCGAGAAGCCCTGCACGCGGCCGCGATAGGCGATGCGCGAGCCGTAGAGATCCGACACGACCTCGACCGGCTGCCCGACGCGCATGTGGCGGATCTGCCCTTCCTTGAAATTCGCCTCGATCCACAGCCGGTCGAGCTGCACGATCGACATCAGCGGCACGCCGGGCCCGACCTGCTGGCCGACCTGCACCGAGCGCTGCCCGACCGTGCCGTCGACGGGCGCGACGATCGTCGTGCGCTTCAGGTTCCGGTACGCGAGCTTGAACTGCGCGGCCGCCTGCACGACGGCCGGGCTTTCGTCGACGGGCAGCTTGCCGCCGAGCGCGCGCGCCGCGTCGAGCTGCGCCTGCGCGGCCGCAAGGTTCGCCTGCGCACCGGCCACGGCCGCGCGGGCCCGTGCCAGTTCTTCGGGCGCGACGATCTCGACCGATGCACCCGAACGCGCGGCGAGCGCGCGCTGCGCCAGCGACAGGTCGGCGCGCCGCGCATTCACGGCCTCGACGTACATCGTGTTCGAGATCTTCGCGTTCGCGACCTGGCGCACGGCCTGCGCGAGCTGCGCCTTCGCCTGCGCGAATGCGACGGACGCCTCGGTGTCGTCGAGCCGCACGAGCGTCTGCCCGGCGCGCACGGCCTGCGTATCGGCGACCACCACGTCGGTCACGGCGCCCGGGATCTGCGCGGCGACCTGCACGATGCTGCCCGCGACGTACGCGTCGTCGGTGTCTTCGTAATAGCGGTCGCTCAACAGCCAGTACGCGGTCCATGCGATCGCGGCCAGCAGCACGATCGCGAAGAACACGGTGAAGCGCTTGCGACGCGTCGCGCGGCGCCCATCGAGGGCCGGGTCGTCCAGCGCGGCAGGCGGCGCGGCGGAATGAAGGTTGTCGTGGTGCATCAGTCGCTTTGCGTAACGATCAGACGATCGTGCTGGAAGACGGGAATCGCGGGCATCGGCGACGCGCTCCGCGCCGGACTCGCCGCGGCCGTGCGCGCGAGCACGGGCGTGCCGCGAGGCGCTGCGTCGGGACGGGTCGCGCCGATCGTCGACGGGCGCGCCGTGTCGTCGCGTCGCGCGGATTCAGGGGCGGGCGCGGCCCGCGTCGTGGCGAAGGCCGCCGACATCGCCGTGCTCGCCGTACTGGCCGCCGGCGAGTCGTTCGAAGGCCCCGCCACCGTCGCCCGGTTCGCGGCCACGGCAGTCGCGGCCCCGCGCCGGGCCGCCCCGCCGCGCGCCTGATGCACGGCCGGCGTCTGCGCCTGCGCGACCGTTGCGCCCGCATCGAACCCGCCACCCAGCGCGCCGATCAACCCCACGCGGAGCGTGCGCTGCTTGCCGAGCAACGCGATCATCTGCGTGCGCTCGTCGATCAGCGTGAGATCCGCGACATCGACGTCCTTCTGCATCAGCACGCCGCGCCGATGCCGATCCGCCGCGATCTGCACGATCTTCTGCGCGGCCGCGACCGCGTCCTGCTGCTGCGCGACGAGCGTCTGCGACGTCTGCAGCGACGTGATGAGTTGCGCGACCTGCCCGAGCGCGTCGTCGACGGTCTTGTTGTACAACCCGATCGCGACGTCGGCTTGCGCGACGTCCGCGCCGAGCTTCGCCTTCAGCCGGCCGCGATCGAAGATCGGCAGCGAAATCGCCGGGCCGACGGAGCCCGCGATCGAATCGCGCGAGAACAGCGACGCGGGCGTCAGTGCGAACACACCGCCGAGCGCGACGAGGTTCACGTCCGGATAGAACTGCGCGCGTGTCGAGTCGGCATTCGCGAACGCGGCCTCGACCCGCAGCCGCGCGGCGACGATGTCGGGCCGGCGGCCGAGCAGATCGGCCGGCAGCCGCGCCGGCACCGCGCCGCCCGCGAACGCGCCGACGCGCGGCCGCTGCAGCGCGAGCCCGCGCTCCGGGCCACGGCCGGACAGCACGCCGAGTTGCAATTGCGCGAGCTTGATCTGCTCGTCGTTCAGCGCGATCTGTTCGAGCAGGCGGCTGCGCTTGATCGACGCATCGCTCGCGTCGTACGCGTTGTCGAGGCCGCGCGCGGTGCGCTCGCGCAGCACGGCCGTCACGCGCTGGCTGATCTTCAGCTTCTGCTGCAACAGGTCGCGCACCGCGTACGCCTGGTCGAGCTGGCAATACACGGTGACGATCGCGACGGCGAGCGTGAGCCGCACCTGCTCGGCCTCGACGCCGGCCGCGTCGCGCAACGACATCAGGCTCTTCGTCGCCGCGCGGTTCTTGCCCCACAGATCGAGCTGGTAGTTCAGCCCGACGAAGATCGAAGACGGCGACACGTTCGGATCACCGAAAATCTGCACCGGCACGCGATAGCCGCCGGCCGTCACGTCGGCGATGTCGCCGGGCTTCGGCATCCGCGCGCGGCTGATCGTCGCGCCGGCCGTGCCCGTCAAACCGGTCAGAGAATCGAATTGCTGAAGCTGTGCCTGCGCGATCCTCAGCCGCGCCTGCGCGACCTGCAGGTCGGGGTTGTGCTGCGACGCCTCGGCGACCAGATCGTCGAGCTGCGGGTCCTGCAACTGCTTCACCCAGTCGGGCGCAGGCCACGCGCCGTTCGCGCCCGGGCCGGCGGTATGCACGAGCGCATCGTCGGCCGGCGCACGCAGCGACAGCGACGGCAGGAAGCCCGACGGCACGCACCCGCCCAGTGCGAGCATTGCCGCGGCGGCCGCCGCGATCAACGAACCGCCCTTCACGCCCCGCGGCACACCCGCCGCTTGCTTCGTCGGCTGCATCGTCACCCCTGTCGAACGCGCTGCGCCCGCGCGGCCAGACGCGGCCGCGTGCGCTCGAGCGGGCCGAGCCGGCCGAACAGGCCGTCCGCGACGCCGAACAGGATGCCGGCCAGCTTCGCCCGCTTGTCGCGCTCGACGAGCGCGATCTGCACGACCTGCCACACGGTCAGCAGGTTCGGCACGAGCGCCACCGGAAAGCGCAGCCCGTACTGCATCCCGAGCTGCACCGCATTGCGCGCGCTGTAGTAGCGCCGTTGCCACGAGTGATTCATCGACGTCATTTCAAAAGGGCCGATCGCGTGCCGCTGCTTCGCGCCGATCCGGTGCGGCAGCACCAGCGACGGCACGACGTAGAGCGGCACGTTGCGCGCCAGCGCGCGGAAGCTGTATTCGGTATCGACGTGATCGATGAACAGCGTCTCGTCGAACCGGCCGAGCACGTCGAACGCGTCGCGCGACACGACGCAGCCGGACGAGATCAGGAATGCGCAGCGCTGCATCGGCGTGCCCGGCTCGATGCGCAGGCGGCGCAAGCCGATGCCGTTGGTCGCGAGTTCGGGCAGGAAGCTGCGCGCGTTCTCGTCGAAGATGCGCGGGCCGGCCAGGAACGCGCGCCCCGCGAGCCCCGCGCAGACGTCGCGCATCGTCGGAAAATACGCGGCCGGCACCGACGAATCCTGGTCGAACAGCGCGACTGCGTCGACGCGGTCGCGAAACAGCGCCGCGAGCCCCGCGTTGTACGCCCCCGCGATGCCGCCGCGATTGCCGTGATGCAGCAGCGCGATGCCTTCGCGTGCGCACAGTTCACGAGCCCGCGCATCGGGCTGCGGCGTGTTGTCGACGACGAGCAGCGCGTCGCACGCGTGCCGCCATCCGCGCAGCGCGTCGAGCTGCGCGTCGCTCGGGTGATACAGGATCACGAGTGCGCCGAGTGTCGTCATGGTCCGCTCCTCAATGCCCGAACGACGCGGCCGCGCCGCGCTTGGGGCGCGTCAGCCACATCATCGCCGCGAGCGCGAGACACGTCATGCTCGCCATCCAGAACATGTCGTTGGTCGCCATCATGTAGGCCTGCTGCATCACGACGTGGTGCAGCGTCGTCAGCTCTCGCACGCCGTCCACGCCCATCGCGTTCAGCGCGTGCACGAAGCGTTGAGTGTTCGCCGATGCATGCGTGACCGATTGCGACACGACGTCGTAGTGATAGGTCGCGCGGTTGTCCCACAGCGTCACGCTCATCGCGGTGCCGAACGCGGCCGACAGCGTGCGCAGGAAATTCGACAGACTCGACGCGGCGGCGAGCCGGTCGTCCGGAATGCGCGACAGCGTCGCGGCGGTCAGCGGGATGAAGAAGCACGGCAGCCCGATTCCCTGGATCAACCCGGGTGCCGCGATCTGCGCGAACGTCATCTTCAGCGTGAAATGCGCGTCCCATGCGAGCACAGCGGCGAACACGAGAAAGCCGAACGTCGCGAGCACCCGCGCGTCGAAGCGGTGCGCATGCAGCCCGACGAGGATCGAGAACACGAGCGCGAGCACGCCGAGCGACGCGGTCGCGAGCCCCGCATGAAACGCGTTGTAGCCCATCACGGCCTGCATCCACAGCGGAAACACCACGCCGACCACGGAGAAGCTCATCATCCCGAGCGATATGATCAGCACGCAGAACGAGAACGTGCGGTCGCGAAACAGGCTCAGGTCGACCACGGGATGCGCTTCGCCCGCTTCCCAGATCAGCAGCGACACGATCGCGAGCGCCGCGACCACCGCGAGCGTGACGATCAGCGGCGAATCGAACCAGCCGCGGTCGTGGCCGAGATCGAGCATCGCCTGCAGCGAGCCGACGCCGATCACGAGCAGCACGATGCCCGGCACGTCGATCGGGCCGGCCGCGCCGCGCTGCGCGTCGGGGCGCAGCATCGCGGTGCAGACCGCGAACGAGAACAGCCCGATCGGCAAATTGATCAGGAAGATCCACGGCCACGAGAAGTTGTCGACGATCCAGCCGCCGACCACCGGCCCGAAGATCGGCGCGAGCAGCACCGTCATCGCCCACAGCGCGAGCGCGATCGTGCGTTTGGTCGGCGCAAAGGTGCGCAGCAGGATCGTCTGCGACAGCGGCACCATCGGCCCCGAACACAATCCCTGCAGCGCGCGGCAGATCACGAGCACGTGCAGGTCGCGCGCGAGCCCGCACAACAGCGACGTCAGCGTGAACAGCAGCACCGCGCCGACGAACAGCCGCAGCTCGCCGACGCGGCGGGCCAGCCAGCCGGTGAGCGGCACCGCGATCGCGGCCGCGACCGAATACGAACTGATCACCCACGTGCCCTGGCTGTTCGATACGCCGAGACTGCCCGAGATCGCCGGCACCGCGACGTTCGTCACGGTCGAGTCGAGCACCTCGATGAAGGTCGCGAGCGACAGCGCGAACGTCAGCAGCGCGAGCCGGATGCCGCGCACCGGCTGCGCCGCGGGCGCGGGCGCGGGCGCCGGCGCGTCGAACGCGGACGGCGCGACGGGCCCGTCGTGAAGCGGCGACGCGGCGCTCATGCGCCGGCCACCGCGACATCGGCCCGCGCGGCCAGGCGCCCGCGCCTGGGCACGAACCGTTCGATGAAACCGGCGGCCGCGTCGCAGCCGTCCGGCGCGGCCGCGAGCAGCGCGCGCGTACGTTCCGCATGCACCGCGAACGCGGGTTCGTCGAGTACGCGCGCGAGCGCCGCGCCGAGCCGCGCGCCGTCGAGCGGGCCGTCGACCCGCACGCCGCAGCCGTTTGCGACGACGCGCTGCGCGTTGTCGAACTGATCGTGCGCGAACGGCGTGACGACCTGCACGATGCCGGCTTCGCACGCGAGCGCCGCCGTGCCGATCCCGCCGTGATGCACGAGCGCGCGGCAACGCGGCAGCAACGTGCGCATCGGCACGAAGCGGCGCACGAGCAGCCGGTCGCCGCCGGGCGCCGCATCGTGCGGCGTCAGCAGGATGCCGCGCGCGCCGGTCGCGCGCAGCGCGTCCGCCACCGCACGCGCATACGCCGCATGATCGACGAGCGTCGACCCGGCCGTGAACACGACCGGGGCTTCGCCGGCCGCGAGAAACGCATCGAGTGCCACATCATCGTCGGGTGTCGCGATATCGTTGAACAACGGAAAACCGCTTTGCAGATGATTCGACGGCCAGTCGGGCTGCGGCGGCGCGAACCAGCCGGGGAACAGGCACAGCACGCCGTCGGTCGAATGCAGCCAGCGGCCGAGCACGCGCCGCGCGGGTGGCAGCCCGAGCTCGCGGCGTACCGCGTCGAGCGCGGGGCCGCACACGCGGTCGAGCACCTGCCGCTCGATCAGCGTCATCAGCGCCGATTTCACCGGCAGCGGCCAGCGCGCGGGAATCGTCAGGCGCGGGTGAGTGGGCGGCGCATGCGCGGACAGCAGTGTCGACGGCGACACCTGCACCGACACGTACGGCGTGCCGTGCAGTTCCTGCATGAAGCGCGCGGAGAACGCCCACAGCGTGCCGACCAGCACCGTGTCGGCATCGGTCAGCGCGCGCAGCGCATCGTAATGCGGGCGCAACGTCGGCGCGATCACCTGCCACAGCGTGCGGAACGACGTGCGCGGATCCCACAGCGCGGGGTTCGCCATCGCCGCGTCGTATTCCGCCGCGGTGCCGACCGGCACGAACGCGAACCCGCAGCGGCGCACGGCCGCCTCGAACGGCGCATGCGTGCAGAACACGACGTCGTGACCGCGCGCGGCGAGCGTGCGCGCGACGCCGAGCAGCGGATGCACGTCGCCCGCCGAGCCGATCGCGGTCACGATCATCTTCGCCATCGCGCGCCTCGCGGGTGTCAGTAGAAGCCGGGGATCAGCGCCGCGACCTCGCGGCGGTACTGCGTATACGCCGGCCCGAAATATCCGGTCAGCCAGCTCTCCTCGACGCGCACCTTGTACGCGAGCGACGCGAACACGAGCAGCACGCCGATCGCACCGCGCCATTCGCCGCCGATCAGCGCGGCGCCGACCAGCGCGATCAGGCAGCCGGTGTAGATCGGATGACGCACGAGCGCATACGGCCCCGTGCGCACGAGTTCGTGGTTTTCCTTCAGCGTGACCGACACGCTCCAGTTCGTGCCGAGATGCAGCCGCGCCCACACCGAAAACAGCAGGCCGGCCACCAGCACCGCGAGCCCGCACTGCGCCTGCAGCCCGAAGCGCTGCCAGTCGGGCACGAGCGCCTGCCACGACGGATCGGGCAGGATGATCAGCGCGCCGCCGACGATCAGCGGAATCGACTGCAGCGTGCGCGAGCGCGACGCCTCCTTGCGCACGGTCGTCTTGACGCCCTGCGACGTGGCGATCCAGTACGCGAGCCACGCGGCCCACGGAACGACGATGGCGATGGTCTGAACGATATTCACGGCTGGCCTGCCTCGTTGGGATGGGAATTCGGATACGCGGGACGAACGCGATGCGCGGCGGATGGCGTCACGACGACAGCGCGTGCATCGGTGCAGGTATGCACGCCGGCGCGGTCGCACGTGCGATGCCGGCCGCGACGGACGCTTCGCCACAGAAGAAATCGAGCAACGCGGCACGGGTGTATTCGCGCTGCGCACGGCCTTCGATGTCGAGGAAGTGGCCGGCGTCCGGCACCGTCGCGAACCGCGCGCGCGCCACGTGCGCGCCGAGTTGCCGCACGTCGGCCGGCGTCGTGTATTCGTCGCGCTCGCCGTTCAGGAACAGCAGCTCGCAGCCGATGTTCGCGAATTCGCTGAAATAGCGCTCGGGCTGCAGCGACAGGATCTGGTCGACGTGGAACGCGACCTGGTCCTGCTCGTCGCGCGGCAGGCGCGTCAGATACCGGTAGTTGTACAGCTTCATGATGCGCGGCAGATAACGGCCGACGGTGTCGTTCAGCAACTGCGCGGCCTTCAGGTTCTCGCCGGCCGCGATGTGGTCGCGGGCGCGCGTCACGTAGTCGACCATCGCGTCGTTCAGGAACGGCGAGAACGAACAGATCGCCGCGCGCCGCACGCTCGGGCAGCCGCGCGCGAGCGCGAACAGCGACGCGACGCCGCCCCACGACACCGACACGAGGAACGACGGCGCGAAGTGCTCGACCAGGTACTGGAGGATCGCGGCTTCGTCGTCCTTGGTCAGGATGAAGCAGCCGGGATTGTGCTGGCGCGACTGCCCCGCATACGGCAGGTCGAAGCAGATCGTGTTCATCCGCTCGCCGAGATACTGGACGGTCTGGCCGAACGACGCGGTCGTCGCGAGCGCGCCGTTGACGAGCATCGCCGTGTCGAACGCCGGGTCGAACACGTTCCGTTCGACGTAGACCTTCAGACCATTCGGCAGCGGGACCACGTGTTTTTCGGTCGGCATCGTCGTTCTCCGGTGGATGCGGCGTCTCGACGTCGCGGCATGCTGCAGGTGCGCAATGGCTGGCGCCGGCCAGGCGCGCGATCCGTCCGCGCGGCCATTGCCGACGCACCGCGGCAATGACCGGCGGCGCCATTCATTCCTCGTAGTGCGGCGCCATACTAATACGGTCGATATTACTGACTCAAGTCATTCCAAAAATCCCTCTACTCGGCCCGGAAATACGCCGGATTCAAATTTTTTCATCAATTTCTATGGTATGCGGAATCCCAAAAAGAACGAACGCAATCGTTTGCGAGCAGTCCACGCCGGCATTCACAAATCCGTAAATACGCATTGTTTTCAATCAATTACATCATTTCAATCGACCGATTGAAACGGTTTTTAGAAAACCGCGCATCTTCACAATCCGATTTGACAATTTCACATCGTGAATAATGTTGCAGATTTCAACACTCTTTCGATTTGTAATAGAAACAGGTGGGGAAACGGTCCATCGCATTGCGTCATTTTTTCATGAACCGTTTTAAACAGATTCAAACTTAATTAACGTTCTTTCAAGGCGTTTTTCCGCACCTGCACATGACGCTCGCGACGAACGACCGTGCCCCGTTTAGAACACCGCACCTCGTTCGGCCCCGATTTTTTGTTGATTGAACGATCAATAAAAAACCGATAAGCTCTCGACTTCCATGGACGGCCCGCCCGGGCGAAGGGAGTCGCGATGCCGAAAGTCGGAATGCGGGAGATACGCCGCGCACAGTTGATCGACGCCACGCTGCGCTCGATCGACGAAGCGGGCCTGCCCGGCACGACGCTCGCATCGGTCGCGCAACGCGCGAACATCTCGACGGGCATCGTCAGCCATTACTTCGGCGACAAGGACGGCCTGCTCGAAGCGACGATGCGACACGTGCTGCGCGACCTGTGGTCGGCCACCACGCGTCGCCGCGTCGCCGCACGCAAGGACCCGCGTTCGCGGTTGCGCGCGGTCGTCGCCGCGAACTTCGACGACACGCAGGTCAGCGCGCCGGTGATGAAGACGTGGCTCGCATTCTGGTCGCAGAGCATGCACGACCCGATGCTCAAGCGCCTGCAGCACGTGAACACGCGGCGCCTTCATTCGAACCTGTGCGCCGAGTTCGCGAAAGCATTGCCGCGGACGAAAGCGCGCGAAGCCGCCAGCGGCCTCGCCGCGCTGATCGACGGCCTGTGGCTGCGCGGCGCACTCGCCGGCGGCCCGATCGACACCCGAGCCGCGTTGAAGCTCGCCCACGATTACATCGACCTGCTGCTCGCGTCCGACTGACGCGTCACGCAGTCGCCCTCAAGGAGATCCTCATGTCCGTATACGGTTTGCAGCGCCTCTACATCGGCGGCGGTTACGTCGACGCCACCAGCGGCAAGACTTTCGACACCTTCGATCCCGCCACCGGCGAACTGCTCGCGCAGGTGCAGCAGGCGAGCGCGGCCGACGTCGACCGCGCCGTGGCGTCCGCTCGGGACGGCCAGCGCGAATGGGCCGCGATGACCGCGATGCAGCGCTCGCGCATCCTGCGCCGCGCGGTCGACCTGCTGCGCGAACGCAACGACGAACTCGCGGCCATCGAAACGCGCGACACCGGCAAGCCGATCGGCGAGACGCTCGCAGTCGACATCGTCACCGGCGCGGACGTGATCGAGTACTACGCGGGCCTCGCGACCGCGATCGAAGGGCTGCAGGTGCCGCTGCGCGCCGAGTCGTTCGTCTATACGCGCCGCGAGCCGCTCGGCGTGTGCGCGGGCATCGGCGCGTGGAACTACCCGATCCAGATCGCCTGCTGGAAGACGGCGCCCGCGCTCGCGGCCGGCAACGCAATGGTGTTCAAGCCGAGCGAAGTCACGCCGCTGACCGCGCTGAAGCTCGCGGAAATCTATACGGAAGCCGGCGTGCCGGCCGGCGTGTTCAACGTCGTGCAGGGCGACGGCTCGGTCGGCGCGCTGCTCACCGGCCATCCGGACATCGCGAAGGTGTCGTTCACCGGCGGCGTCGAAACCGGCAAGAAGGTGATGTCGCTGGCCGGCGCCTCGTCGCTGAAGGAAGTGACGATGGAGCTTGGCGGCAAGTCGCCGCTGATCGTGTTCGACGATGCGGACCTCGACCGCGCGGCCGACATCGCGGTCACCGCCAACTTCTTCAGCTCCGGCCAGGTCTGCACGAACGGCACGCGCGTGTTCGTGCACCGCTCGGTCAAGGACGCATTCACGCAGAAGGTGCTCGAACGCGTGAAACGCATCCGCGTCGGCAAGCCGACCGATGCCGACACCAACTTCGGCCCGCTCGTGTCGGCCGCGCAACTCGACAAGGTGCTCGGCTTCATCGAAAGCGGCAAGGCCGAAGGCGCGAAGCTGCTCGCGGGCGGCACGCGCCTGACCGACGGCCATTTCGGCAGCGGCCAGTACGTCGCGCCGACCGTGTTCGGCGATTGCCGCGACGACATGAAGATCGTGCGCGAGGAAATCTTCGGGCCGGTGATGAGCATCCTCGATTTCGAATCGGAGGACGAAGTGATCGCGCGTGCGAACGACACGCACTACGGGCTCGCGGCCGGGGTCGTGACCGAGAACCTGTCGCGCGCGCACCGCACGATCCATCGCCTCGAAGCCGGCATCTGCTGGATCAACACGTGGGGCGAGTCGCCGGCCGAAATGCCGGTTGGCGGATACAAGCAATCCGGTGTCGGGCGCGAGAACGGCATCACGACGCTCCAGCACTACACTCGCATCAAGTCGGTGCAGGTCGAGCTCGGCCGCTACAACCCGGTGTTTTAAGACAAGGAGATCCGTCATGACGACACGCGAATACGACTACATCATCTGCGGCGCGGGTTCCGCGGGCAACGTGCTCGCAACGCGCCTGACGGAAGATCCGGACGTCACGGTGCTGCTGCTCGAAGCGGGCGGCCCCGACTACCGCTTCGACTTCCGCACGCAGATGCCGGCCGCCCTCGCCTATCCGCTGCAGGGCCGCCGCTACAACTGGGCGTACGAGACCGATCCCGAGCCGCACATGGACAACCGCCGGATGGAATGCGGCCGCGGCAAGGGGCTCGGCGGCTCGTCGCTGATCAACGGGATGTGCTACATCCGCGGCAATGCGCTCGACTACGACAACTGGTCGACGCACAAGGGCCTCGAGAACTGGACGTATCTCGACTGCCTGCCGTACTTCAAGAAAGCCGAGACGCGCGACGTCGGCCCGAACGACTATCACGGCGGCAGCGGCCCCGTGTCGGTCACGACCAGCAAGCCGGGCGTGAATCCGCTGTTCGAAGCGATGGTCGACGCAGGCGTGCAGGCCGGCTATCCGCGCACCGACGACCTGAACGGTTACCAGCAGGAAGGCTTCGGACCGATGGACCGCACCGTCACGCCGAAGGGCCGCCGCGCGAGCACCGCGCGCGGCTACCTCGACCAGGCGAAGGCGCGGCCGAACCTCGAGATCGTCACGCACGCGCTCGCCGACCGCATCCTGTTCGACGGCAAGCGCGCGTCGGGCGTCACCTACCTGCGCGGCAGCGAGCGCGCGACCGCGCATGCGCGTCGCGAAGTGCTCGTGTGCAGCGGCGCGATCGCATCGCCGCAACTGCTGCAGCGCTCGGGCGTCGGCCCCGGCGCATGGCTGAAGGCACTCGACATTCCCGTCGTGCTCGACCTGCCCGGCGTCGGCCAGAACCTGCAGGACCACCTGGAGATGTACATCCAGTACGAATGCAAGGAGCCCGTCTCGCTGTACCCGGCGCTCAAGTGGTGGAACCAGCCGAAGATCGGCCTCGAATGGATGCTGAACGGCACGGGCCTCGGCGCGAGCAACCACTTCGAGGCGGGCGGCTTCATCCGCACGCGCGACGACGATCCGTGGCCCAACATCCAGTATCACTTCCTGCCGGTGGCGATCAACTACAACGGCTCGAACGCGATCGAGATGCACGGTTTCCAGGCGCACGTCGGCTCGATGCGTTCGCCGAGCCGCGGCCGCGTGAAGCTGCGCTCGCGCGATCCGAACGACCATCCGAGCATCCTGTTCAACTACATGGCCGAAGCGCTCGACTGGCGCGAGTTCCGCGATGCGATCCGCGCGACGCGCGAGATCATGCGACAGCCTGCGCTCGACCGCTATCGCGGCCGCGAGCTGAATCCGGGCGCCGACTGCAAGACCGACAAGGAACTCGACGCATTCGTGCGCGCCCGCGCCGAAACCGCATTCCATCCGTCGTGCTCGTGCAAGATGGGTTACGACGACATGGCGGTGGTCGATGAAGAAGGCCGCGTGCACGGGCTCGACGGGCTGCGCGTCGTCGACGCGTCGATCATGCCGATCATCACGACCGGCAACCTGAACGCGCCGACGATCATGATCGCCGAGAAGATCGCCGACAAGATCCGCGGCCGCACGCCGCTCGCGCGGGTCGACGTGCCGTACTTCGTCGCGAACGGCGCACCGGCGAGGAATGTCGCGAAGGCCGTGCGGCAACCCGAGACGGTCTGATGCAGGCAGGCGCCTGCCCGGGCGCCGCGATACCACCCGCGCGGCTCGCGGCGTTCTCGCCGCGAGCCGCATTTCATTGCGCCTTCTCGTTTGCGCTGCGTGGCCGGGCTGCCGAAACACCGCGCATCCGCTTGGCGCGGACGATCGGGTTCCTGCGCGACGTCAGGCTCATCGCGTCACGCAGGCGGTCGAATGCGACATCTTCCTTCACCCCGAAGCGGCTGACCGCCGGCCATGCGAGCACGTGGTCGAGCCACGTTTGCCATGTGTCGCCCCAAAACCGGTGGCCGATTTCCCGAACCGTGTCCGGCGCGGCGATCACGATGCCCGCCAGCAGGTAGCAGGCCCAGAAGCTGCCGGCGCCAACGAGTCGATCGAGCCGGCACACGGCAAGTGCAGCAAGCAGCCCGTCCTTCGACGCGAGATCGGTGCGATGCGTTCTGATCGCTTGCGCGACGAAGTTGTGCCGACCGCCGTACGCCTGAACGGAAACGCCGTTGCCCGCGGCGAGTTCGGCCGCGAACATCGCGAGTGCGGCCATCTCGTCGACGCGCGCCGCGTCGTCGCGCGGGCCGCATACGCGCAACACGGTCGCATCGATGACCGCGCCGGGACGAGTCGGTGTTGCCGCGATAGCGGCCAGCCTGTCTCTCAGGTTCTTTGCAGGCGGCGTCTCGCACCGCCCGTCATGTCGAGCCGCGATGCGCGCGCCCGAGTCGCGGCCTGCGCATTCGACGCCATCGGCAATTCGTTCAAGCGCGGCCCAGCCGACGTCGGGATCGTCGAACGTGCATGCACCGATCACGCCGTGCGCGGTGTCGAATACGGCACGCGAGCCGGGGCAGCAACGCTCGGCCTCGGCGAGTTGCTGGACCGAAGGCACATGCGAGCACGCGCCGGGCGGATCGGTCGGGTCGCATGCGCAACCGCCGCCGTCCGTCGCGATCCACGGGACGAGCCGATGAAGAACCGCAGTCGCTTCGCGGGAGAGGTTCGCGCCTGCGCCCGCACGGATCGCGTGCGAAGCGGCGACGGTCGCGTCGCCCACGCCGGTTGGCGCCATCGCGCAAACCGGCGTGTCGAGATGGTCGATCAGGTACTGCAACCACGCGGCCGTGCGCAGCCGGTCGGGCGTCGCGCCGCGGGCATCGCCATACTTTGCTGGATCGGTCAGCATGGGTCGTCCGGGATGGTTCTGGTCAATTGGCCTGGTTTTGTTTCAATCGGATCGGGTGGCGCAATACACGCCACGCCGGCCCTGCAAGTCCGCCCGTATCGGATCGCGACACGGGCGGGCAACCGGCCGTCGCGCTGGTAAGCATGACGGCTCGCATGAATCGGAGATGCGGAAACTCGCGTATGCGCCGCGCGGTTCACATGCGCGGCGGGCGCCCCGCTTCGCGGCGCCTACTGCACGCGGCGCTTCGGCAATACATGGATGGCGGCATACACGACCACGCTGTCGGACGAATCCGGCCGCCGCGCCGATACGCGCGACGGCGCGAACCCATCGAAGCCGCGAAAACCCGCCGCGCATACCGCATGCACGGCCCTCGCGCGCGGCGGGTTCCCGCTTCGCTCGCGCGACGCTTACTGCACGTGGAACTTCGGCGACGTCAGGACCGTACCGGTCACCGTGCAGTCCGGCGTCAGCACGGAGTTGTTGAACGCCAGCGACGAGTTCGCGTCGCTCCACGCGGTCACGACCTTGCTCGGCCCGCAGGTGCCGAGCAGCGTGACGTTGACCTTCACGTTGTTGATCGACAGCTGCGTCGTGCTGTCGGCTTGCCCCGTCCACGGCGACGTGCTGCTCGCGCTGCCGCTGATCAGGCCGCACGTCGCGCCGCCCGCGAACGTCGTCGACGTGATGTTGACGATGCCGGTCGACGTGATCGTGCCGTTGAAGGTCGCGGTACAGCTGGCGTTGATCGATCCCTTGCTGAGATTCGTGAGCCCCGTCGCCGAGAACGGCTCGCCGTTCGGATTCATCGGCTGGCCGTCGGCACGCGAAACGGTGACGGCGAAAGCAGGCGCGGCCGAAACCGCGGTGAAAGCCACTGCAGCAACAAGCGATACGATTTTGCGAATGCTCATTTGAACTGCCCCCTCTCTTCACAAATGGCGGCACGCCGCCAGGAACGCGACCGTCCGGCCGGAACGATCCGGCCAGCCGGTCGCAGGAAGCCGCCGGCACGCGTCATGCGCGCCGGTCGGCTCAGAACTTGTAGGAAATCCCGACGAACGTGATCAGCGGATCGGCCTTCAACTTCGTGCGCGTGGTCGCGAGCGTCGACCCGTCGGCCGCCTTGATCACGAGCGACGAGTAGGTCTTCAGCGGCATGTACGTCAGCGTCGCCGTGAGCCCCCAGTGCTTGTCGATCGCGTAGCTCGCGCCGATGTTGTAGACCGGCGTGAACGACGACGACGCTTTGCCCTCCACCGACGTTGCCCCCGGCTTGCCGGCGCCGGCGGCGAGCACGCTGCCGAGGTTCTCGTTGATGTCCCTCGCGAAGTTGCCATTCAGTTCGATGTTGCTGAACCAGCTGTAGGCCACGCCGATCCCGACGAACGGACGAAACTTCGCCGTCGACGAATTGAAGTAGTACTGCAGAATGATCGTCGGGCTCCACTGCCGCGCGTTCTTCACGGCCGGCTGGTTCGCCGGATTGTCCATGTTGACCGAACCGAGCGCGCCGGCCGGGCCAGGCGGCTTGATCACCCCGTGTCCGGTCAGCGTGAATTCCGGCGGCACGCCGAGCACCGACGTCACCGCGATGTGGTCGGTGAAGAAGTGCGTGAGCGTGAGGCCAACCGTATCGGCGTTGTTGACCGTCAGGCTCGTGCCCGGCGACGTGAACGAACCGGGCAGGCGCAACGGTCCGTTGATCGGCATGTTCGCGAGATTCGTCGTCAGCCCGTTGGTCGAATCCTGCGGCATGATGTGCAGCCAGCCCAGCGTCGCGACGTTGTCGCCCGCCTGCTGGGCCGATGCGAGCGTCGATACGCCTGCGACGACACCCGCGACAATCAGCTTCTTCATGAAGTCTCCCCCTCATTCTGTCCGGGCGCCGCGCCTTCGCGCGCGGCGCCGCCGTGTCTCCATCCACACGCGGTCACTGCACGAACGCGCCGACCGTGAAGTACGGGTTGCTCGTATCGGCCATGTCGAGGAACCCGAACACGCCGCCGGTGAACACGAACTTGCCGGTCGCTGGCCCCGACGCCGCATCCGCATGCACGGTCGTCACGACGCCCGGCACCTTCTGCGTGTAGTCGAGGTTCAGCGCGCGCGTGAGCGCGGCCTGCGATGCGTTGAACGGATCGAGCAGCGTGGCCTGCGCGCCAACGAGCGCGGTCGCGCGGTAGTTGAACGCGCTGTCGACGCCCGTGTACTCGCCGTCCTGCGAGCCCTGCGCGATCGCCGTCCGCGGGCTCAGGAACGAGATCCCCGATTCGTCGTCCGCGCTCGGCGGGCCTTGCGTGAGGTCCGCGTTCGCGGCGCCGGTGCGGATGAAGATCGGCACGAGCTGGTTGCGCAGCTTGCCGACGATCAGGATCCCCTTGCCGGCCTTCGCCGGATCGAGCGCGGCGAGCGTCGGTGGAATCTGCGGCTGGTAGTTCAGCGACTGGAATGCCGGCGCATCGGGGCGCAGCGTGAACGGCTGATTCACCGTCGCGCTCGACGCAAGCGGCTGCCCGCCGTTCTTCTTGCCGAAGTTGTCGGTTTCCGTGTAGCTGCCATCCGCGTTGATCGTCACCTGCTGGTCGAGCGCCACCGGCTGGAAGTTCTGCGACGGCACCTGGTGATAGCCGAGCTGGTTGTACGTGCCGGCGATCTTCGTCAGGTCGGTTTCCAGCGACGAGAAGCTGATGAACGGGTAGTACGGGAACGTCGTCTTCGTGATCTTGCCGACGCCGATCACGCCGTCGAACTGGATCGTCGCGCCGGGGATCGCGCCGCCCAGCACGCCTTCGCCGAGGAACAGCCGCGCGGGCCGGCTCGGGTCGAGGCTCGCGTTCTGCATCCGGAACGTGCACTGGTTCAGCTTCACCGTCGGCAGCCCCGTCTCGTCGGCCAGCGTGCCGTCGACCACGTTCGCGGGCGCGGTGTCGCGCGTCGGCTGCACGGTACCGGTGGTGGCGGGCACCGGCGACGCGAGGTAGGTCATCCGGTACGTCATCTTCGTCGTGTCGAGCTGCACCTTCACGAGCTCGCCCGACCCGGAGCCGCCGATGAACACCGTGTTGTAGTCGATCGTCTGCGGGCACAGCCGGACCACCGGCGCGGGCGGCGGGTCGCCGTCACCGCCGCAGGCGGCCAGCACGGGCGCGAGCGACGCCGCGACCATCCAATGTTTCACATTCATAGGAATCCTCTTGAAATTCGATTCACCGGCGGCGACGCATGCGCCGCCGGTGTGACGTGTTCAATGCGGGGTTACTGGACGAACGCGCCGATCGTGAAGAACGGGTTGACCTTGTTGTTGTTGACGACCATCGCGTAGACGTTGCCGGCCGTCACGAGCCAGCCCGTGTCGCCCTTGCCGAAGATCGCCGCGTTGCCGTTCGCGCCCTTCGCGTTGAAGTCCTGCGCGGCCGTCACCTTGATCTTGCCGGGCGTGGCCTGCGTATAGTCCAGCGCGAACTGCGAGGTGACCGACGACGTCTGCGGATCGATGAACGCCGCGGTACTGCCCTGGAACAGCGTGGACGTATAGTTCGCGGCCAGCGTCGACACCGCGGTGCCGTCGTTGCAACTGCCGGCTACCGAATAGAAGGCGTTGTTGGCGAAGATGCCGGGCAGGTCCGGGTGCGGCACGTTGGGGTTGAAGCTCGGCCCCGCCGACGCCAACTTGTTCCCCTGGCCGCTGGATGTCACGATGCCGCATGCAGAGGCGCTGGTCGCGCCGATGTACCCGCCCTTCAGGGAGTTCGCGGCAATCGCTTTCGTCGACGACAGCATCGAGATGCCGACTTCGGCATCGGCGACCGATGCGAGCAGATTGACCGTATCGACGTGCGTGTAGCCGACACGAATCACGATCGGCACCAGTACGCCGTTCAGCCTGCCGACGATCATGATGCCTTTCGCCTGGCTCGGTGCAATGATCAGCGTCGAGCCCTGTCCCGCGATCGGATACCCTGCCCCGCTGGCCGGATTGCTCACGAACACATTGTCCGCCGATCCGTCCGCGTTCTTGCGCAGCGCCCACGGCGTCCCGGTCGTCTGACACGAGTAGTCGCTGCCCTGCGTGATCGAACACGAACCGTCCGCGTTCAACGTCTGATTCCAGTTGACGACGTCGGATTCCCAGCCGACCGCCCCGGTCGGGCTCTGACCGTCACCGCCGATGGGCGACAGATGGATGCCTACCTCGTTGTAGTTGCCCGCCACTTTCCTGAAGTCCGTCTCCGTGTCGGTGAAGCCGATGAACGGATAGAAATCGAAGGTGCGCGACGGTACGACGCCGAGCGTGATGCCCGG
The DNA here is from genome assembly GCF_029522185.1 of Burkholderia sp. IO2. Lineage (NCBI taxonomy): Bacteria > Pseudomonadati > Pseudomonadota > Betaproteobacteria > Burkholderiales > Burkholderiaceae > Burkholderia > Burkholderia sp. IO2. Next base: position 180,252 of record NZ_JAKWFH010000004.1, read on the forward strand.
AAGCAGCGGGATACCGGCGAACGCAATCGTCGCCCCCGGAATCCCGCCGCCCACCACGCCATTGCCGACGAACAGCATCGGCGGGCCGGCGCGGTTGATCGTCACCGAATACGCGCCGTCGCTCGTCGCGCCGCTGTCGAGCACGAACGCGCAACGGTTCTGCTCGGCCGTCGGGAGATTAGTCGGATGATGGAATGCACCGCTGATCGTCAGGCCCGCGCGCGTGTTGTTGACTTGCCCCGCCGAGGTCGGCACCGACGATTCGATGAACTGCAGCTGGTAGGTGAGCTTCGTCGTGTCGAACTTCACCTTCACGTATTCGCCGCTGCCGGCGCCGCCCGTGTACGTCGTCGTGTAATCGAGCGCGTCGGGACACAGCTTCGTCACGACGGGCGGCGTCGTGTCGGCGCCGCTCGGCCCGCAGGCGCTACCCGAGCACTGCGGCACGGTGATCGGCCCCGGATCGTCGCCGCCGCCGCAACCGGCGACGAACGGCAGCGCCAGTACCGCGCACGACAGGACCGCCTTCCGCCATTCAGGAATGCAAATCATCAACCCCTCCTTTTCAGGTACGACAAGTCTCGTCCGGCCGGGCTGCATGGCCCGCCGGTTGGTATCGCGCCGCCGCACGAAGGCGCGGCGCATGACGATGCACGCAAGGCCGCCGCGATGCCGGTCAGGCAGATGCGGCACATGCCGCGGCGGCAGACGAGCGCGCTCCCGCAGCGCCGTCATGCGGCACGGCGCCGTCGGAACGATCGAAACGGAAAGTAGCTTGTCGCTACGGTTCGCCGCTACACGGCGTGGTGACGAGGCAGGCACGCGACCTGCGTCGCGCCTGCATTCAGCGAAAAATCGGGAAACGGCAGTCCGGCTGGCCCCGCGGATAGGCGTCTCATGGTGTGGTCTCCATACGTACGCTTGATTCGTTATCGTGATGCGTCGTTTGTCGAGACTATGATCGGACCATTCCCACAAGTAAATGGATGCAGAGTTCCAAACGGATGAAACCGCGCGATCCTAGCGTTCATACGGTATTTGACAGATTTTCAAACAGCCTTCATTTTATTTGCTCAGACAAATACACGGACCATGGAACACGCGTTTGAACGACGGACGACAATCCGCGCCGAGCCAGGCCAGCCGGCCCTCGGCGGCCCGCACGCATGTTGCGGCGCACCTCATACGTCGATGATCGCGAGCGTGCCGTGGCTGCCGGGCAGCACCGCGTGGCGCGTGCCGGCGCGCGCGAGATACATCTGCCCGGCGCCGACCACGACCGTTTCCGCCTCGACCTCGAGCCTCAGCGTGCCGTCGAGCACCAGCAGCCCCTCGTTGTAGTCGTGCACTTCCGCTTCGTAAGGCTGCGCATCCATGCGCAGCACCTTGATCCGGGCCGGCCCGACTTCGCCGACGATCGTGGATTTCCATGCAGCGGCCTGCGCGTCCGCCACGGACTTGAAATCGATCAAAGACATGCGCCCCGCTCCGTATCACCGTGAAAGGCACGCATTATCGCGAGCGCCACGCGTGCCGTCCCGGTACGGCGCGAGGGACGGTAGGCAGCACAGTCGGCCCGCCCGTCGAGCGGCAACGCGCTCGCGGCCCGATTCGCGGAAAACCATCCGGATTATTCGCATCATTCAAATAAAACGCCAAATCGTTGAGCGATATCACCGCAATTCCCGCAAATCCGGCGCCAGTCCAGCCCAGCCTTTCCATCAGAATGCATTTCGATCTGCCGATTGCTAATATGGCGGTCCCGCGATCCCGCACTACCCTGCCGTTCGACATGACGCCCGTTCGCCATGCCGTCCCCGGTCCCGGCCGCTTCGCAGCGGCGGCGGCGCCGGGCACGCGCGGCGCCCGCCGTCGCGCCGGGCGGCCGTGCCATCCGTGAGCATGCAACCGATCCTTTCCGTCTCCGACCTCTCCAAGACTTACGCGTCCGGCTTCCAGGCGCTGAAGCACGTGACCCTCGACATCCGCCCCGGCGAGATCTTCGCGCTGCTCGGGCCGAACGGCGCCGGCAAGACGACGCTGATCGGCTCGATCTGCGGCATCGTCACGCCGACCGAAGGCCGCGTGACGGTCGGCGGCCACGACATCCGCGATCAATACCGCGCGGCCCGCGAAATGATCGGCCTCGTGCCGCAGGAGCTGACCACCGACGCGTTCGAAACCGTCTGGGCCACCGTGTCGTTCAGCCGCGGCCTGTTCGGCAAGGCGCCCGATCCCGCGTACATCGAGAAGACGCTGAAGGCGCTGTCGCTGTGGGACAAGCGCGACAACAAGCTGATGACGCTGTCGGGCGGCATGAAGCGCCGCGTGATGATCGCGAAGGCGCTGTCGCATGAGCCGCGCATCCTGTTCCTCGACGAACCCACGGCCGGCGTCGACGTCGAACTGCGCCGCGACATGTGGAAGCTCGTCGATTCGCTGCGCGAAAGCGGCGTGACGATCCTGCTGACCACGCACTACATCGAGGAAGCCGAAGAGATGGCCGACCGGATCGGCATCATCCTCGGCGGCGAGCTCGTGCTCGTCGAGGAAAAGCGCGAACTGATGCGCAAGCTCGGCAAGAAGCAGCTGACCGTGCAACTCGAGCAGCCGCTCGCGGAGGTGCCGCCCGCGCTCGCGCCGTTCGGTCTCGAACGCGCGGAAGACGGCGCCGCGCTCGTCTATACGTACGACTCGCAGCGCGACGACGCGAGCATCGCGAAGCTGATCAACGCGCTCGGCTCGGCCGGCATCGGCTTTCGCGACCTGCACACGACGCAGAGCTCGCTGGAGGACATTTTCGTCAGCCTGATCGACAACCGCCGCAACGGCGTGCAAGGAGCCTGACCCATGAACTGGCATGGAATCCGCGCGATCTACCGCGCAGAAATGGCCCGCACGCGCCGCACGCTGATGCAGAGCATCATCGCGCCGGTGATCTCGACGTCGCTGTATTTCGTCGTGTTCGGCTCCGCGATCGGCTCGCGCATCAGCGACGTGAACGGCATCGGCTACGGGTCGTTCATCGTGCCGGGCCTCGTGATGCTGTCGCTGCTGTCGCAGAGCATCTCGAACGCGTCGTTCGGCATCTACTTCCCGCGCTTCACCGGCACGATCTACGAGATCCTGTCCGCGCCCGTGTCGTACTGGGAGATCGTGATCGCGTACGTCGGCGCGGCCGCATCGAAGTCGATCCTGCTCGGCGTGATCATCCTCGCCACGGCCGGCCTGTTCGTGCCGCTGCACATCCTGCATCCGTTCTGGATGGTGCTGTTCCTGGTGCTGACGGCCGTCACGTTCAGCCTGTTCGGCTTCGTGATCGGCATCTGGGCCGACAGCTTCGAGAAACTGCAGCTCGTGCCGCTGCTGATCATCACGCCGCTCACCTTCTTGGGCGGCAGCTTCTACTCGGTCGACATGCTGCCGCCAGCGTGGCGCGTGGTCACGCTGTTCAACCCGATCGTCTACCTGATCAGCGGCTTTCGCTGGTCGTTCTACGGGATCGCCGACGTGCACGTGTGGATCAGCCTCGCCGCGACCGCGCTGTTCCTCGTGATCCTGCTCGCGATCGTCGCGTGGATGTTCCGCACCGGCTACAAGCTGAAGAACTGACGCGAGCGGGCGTCGCGCGCCGCCCGCCGATGACGCATTTCGGCAAGCGGGCGGCGCTTTTCCTCCGATGCGGCAGTTTGTGGTCGCGTCTACTGAATACGAAGCATCGGGGCCCTCGAGCATGCGCTGCGCGGCCCCTTTTTCATTTCAGAGGACGCCATGCCCGCCGCCACCGCTCCCGCCTCCGCCGCCGCCCGGCTCGAACGCCTGCCGTTCTCCGGCTATCACAAGCGCATCTTCTTCATCATCGCGATCGCGTTCTTCTTCGATTCGGTCGACCTCGGCACGATGACGTTCGTGCTCGGCTCGATTCGCAAGGAGTTCGGGCTGTCGACCGCGGCCGCCGGCCTCGTCGCGAGCGCGAGCTTCTTCGGGATGGTGCTCGGCGCGGCCGTCGCCGGCCTGCTCGCCGACCGTTTCGGCCGTCGGCCGGTGTTCCAGTGGAGCATGGTGCTGTGGGGCGCCGCGTCGTACCTGTGCTCGACCGCGCAGAGCGTCGACGCGTTGATCGTCTATCGCGTGTTGCTCGGCATCGGGATGGGGATGGAGTTTCCGGTCGCGCAGACGCTGCTGTCCGAATTCGTGCCGACCGAGAAACGCGGCCGCCTGATCGCGCTGATGGACGGCTTCTGGCCGCTCGGCTTCATCACGGCCGGCATCGTCGCGTATTTCGTGCTGCCGCAGTTCGGCTGGCGCACCGTGTTCGCGCTGCTCGCGATTCCGGCCGTGTTCGTGCTCGTCGTACGCCGCATCGTGCCGGAATCGCCGCGCTGGCTCGAACATGCGGGCCGGCACGCGGAAGCCGACACGGTGATGCACTCGATCGAGGCGAAGGTGATGCGCTCGGCCGGCGTCACGACGCTGCCGCCGCCGTCGCGGCTCGCCGAGCCGGCCGCCGCACGCGGTCGCGGCGCGCTGCGCGAGATCTGGAGCGGCGTGTACCGTCGCCGCACGGTGATGGTGTGGCTGCTGTGGTTCTTCGCGCTGCTCGGCTTCTACGGCCTCACGTCGTGGCTCGGCGCGCTGCTGCAGCAGGCCGGCTTCGAAGTCACGAAATCGGTGTTCTACACGGTGCTGATCTCGCTCGGCGGCGTGCCGGGCTTCCTGTGCGCCGCGTGGCTCGTCGAACGCTGGGGCCGCAAGCCGACCTGCATCGCATCGCTGATCGGCGGCGGTGCGATGGCGTACGCATACGGCCAGAGCGCGCTGTACGGCGGCAGCACGACGCTGCTGATCGTCACGGGCCTCGCGATGCAGTTCTTCCTGTTCGGGATGTGGGCGGCGCTGTACACGTACACGCCCGAGCTGTACGGCACCGGCGCACGCGCGACCGGTTCGGGCTTCGCGTCGGCGATCGGTCGCGTCGGTTCGCTGATCGGGCCTTACGTGGTCGGCGTCGTGTTGCCGGTGTTCGGCCAGGGCGGCGTGTTCACGCTCGGCGCGCTGTCGTTCGTCGCGGCGGCCATCGCCGTGTGGACACTGGGAATCGAGACGAAGGGCCTCGCGCTGGAGCAACTGGCGGCAGGCGACGACGCGGGCGGCAGCGGCCGGTATCCGGCGACGGCGGCGGACAAGGCGTCCTGATCACCGGGCTGGCCCGCGTACACGCTGCTGCTGTCGTCGGACATCCTGATGCGTTTCGGCGACGAGGAAACGGACGACCGCTGCCGGCGATCGTCGATTCGATCGCACGCTCGGCCTACCTGCCGTCGCTCACGCACCTGGCGAGCGCGCTGGATCCACGCGCTCGATCTCGACATCGCCCTGCCGATGCACGGCCCGGTGATCGCGCACGACATCCCGCGCGTGCTCGCCGGCGCGCTCGCTCATCGCGAAGCCGCGCCGCGTAAGCCGCGGCGGCGGTCTTCCGGCGGCGCGACGGCCGGGGCCGGGGCCGGTCAGGCGCCGGCGACGATGAACTCTTCGGCCGCCTTGCGCTGAACTGCGGCCATCACCGCCAGTTCGCGCTTGCTGCGCGCGTCGCCGGACACGACGCCCGTCGCGTGCTTGGCCTTCGCACCCAGCGGGAAAAAGACGAACGACGCGCCGGCCGGGGCCGCCGGCTCCGCACGCAGGCGTTTGTTCAGGATCTTCAGGTACTTCTTCTTCGAGACTTCCTTAGCAGCCATGGCGCCCTCCGCGTAAACGTGGTGTGGACCAGCATACCAGTTTTGCCGAGGCGCTCCGTGACAGCGGCCGCGCGGATCGATCTGCTCTAAAATGGACCACGCTTACGCGACCTGCCGCACCGCCCGCGGCCGCATGTCCTCATCGGAGCGCTTCCATGCATGTCGAGTTGTTCGCGCAGCATCACGCTTGCCCCGGCTGGCAGGGCGACATGGCCCGACGCATTACCGCATTCGACTGGTCGGCCACCGGGCTGGGCCCGATCGACGGCTGGTCCGCCAGCCTCGTCGCGGCAGTCCGCGCCGTGCTTGCCTCGCCGCTGCCGCTGGTGATGCTGTGGGGCCGCCCCGGCTACATGATCTACAACGACGCGTATGCCGGGTTCGCCGGCGGCCGCCATCCGTATCTGCTCGGCCAGCCGGTCGAACTCGGCTGGCCCGAAGTCGCCGATTTCAACCGCAACGTGATGAACACCTGTCTCGCCGGCGGCACGCTGTCCTATCGCGACAAGGCGCTCGTGCTGCTGCGCAGCGGCCGACCCGAAGACGTGTGGATGGATCTGCACTACAGCCCGCTGCCCGACGACGACGGCGCGCCGGGCGGCGTGCTCGCCGTCGTCGTCGAGACCACCGAGCGCGTGCTCGCCACGCGCCATCGCGATCGCGCGGAAGCGGCGCTGCAGGCATCCAATGCCGAGCTGCGCAACCTGACCGAAACGCTCGAACAGCGCGTGACCGACGCGATCGCCGAGCGCGCGGCGATCGAGGAACAGTTGCGTCACGCGCAGAAGATGGAAGCGATCGGCAGCCTGACCGGCGGCATCGCGCACGACTTCAACAACGTGCTGCAGGTGATCAGCGGCAACCTGCAGATCCTCTCCGTCGAACTCGGCGCGCATGCGAGCGCGCAGCCACGGATCGAGAACGCGAACAACGCCGTGCGGCGCGGCGCGCAACTGGCGTCGCACCTGCTCGCGTTCGCGCGACGCCAGCCGCTTGCGCCGACCACGCTGAACCCGTGCCGGCTGATCGACGGCATGCACGAGATGCTGCACCACGCGCTCGGCGAAGCGGTGCGAATCGTCCCCGCGCTGTCGCCCGACGTGGGCAACGTACTCGCCGACCGGCACCAGCTCGAAAACGCACTGCTGAACCTCGCGATCAACGCGCGCGATGCGATGCGCGGCGGCGGCACGCTGACGATCGCCGCATACAACAGCACGCAGCCCGGCCCCGCGGCCGGCACGCGCCGCGCGCCGATGCCGCCCGGCGAATACGTGACGTTCGAGATCGCCGACACGGGTGTCGGCATGACGGCCGACGTGCTCGAACGCGTCTTCGAACCCTTCTTCACGACCAAGCCGGACGGCGAAGGCACCGGGCTCGGGCTCAGCATGGTGTTCGGCTTCGTCAAGCAGAGCGGCGGCCACGTGTCGATCGACAGCACGCCCGGCCAGGGCACCACCGTGCGCCTCACGTTTCCGCGCTGCCACGAGGCGGCCGACGAGCCTGCCCGCACGCCGCAGCACGACGCGATGCGCGGCCGCGAAACGATCCTCGTCGTCGAGGACGATGCGGATGTCCGGCTGACGGTGGTCGACATGCTCGCGCAGCTCGGCTACAAGGTCATCACGGCGTCCGACGGCGAAGCCGCGCTGCGCGTGCTCGACAGCGAGACGCCGATCGATCTGCTGTTTACCGACGTGATCATGCCGGGCCGCGTGAAGGGCGGCGAACTCGGACGCCGCGCCGCGCTGCGCAAGCCGCCGTTGCCGGTGCTGTTCACCTCGGGCTACACACGCGACGAGATCTTCCATGCGGGGCGGCTCGACCCCGGCGTGATGCTGCTTGGCAAACCTTACCGGCGCGACGAACTCGCCGCGCGGATCCGCAGCGTGCTCGATGCGCAGGCCGACGCGGCCTGACGCATTGCCGACACGGCGCCCCTCGCCATTCCGATCGCCGCTGAATTTTTTTACCCGCGATGTCGATTCGCGTCGCCGTCGCGCGTCGTGTTGTCGTAACCGATCGTTTTGCCGTCGCACCGTCGGCAAACGTCCTATTCACGTTCAAGGAGATACGACAATGCGCGTCATGGTCATCGTCAAAGCCACCGCCGATTCGGAATCCGGCCAAATGCCCGACACCGAAATCATGGCCGAAATGGGCCGCTTCAATGAAGAACTCGTGAAAGCCGGCATCCTGCTCGCCGCCGACGGGTTGCGCCCGAGCAGCCACGGCAAACGCGTGCACTTTTCCGGCAAGAGCCGCGCCGTCATCGACGGCCCGTTCGCCGAAACGAAGGAACTCGTCGCCGGCTACTGGCTGTGGCAAGTGAAATCGATGGAAGAAGCGGTCGAATGGGTGAAGCGCTGCCCGAACCCGATGCCCGGCGACTCCGACATCGAGATCCGCCCGCTGTTCGAGGCGGAAGATTTCGGCGACGCATTCACGCCGGAGTTGCAGGAGCAGGAGGCGCGGATGCGTGCGGAGGTCGACGCCCGGCAGAAGTCCTGAACCGCAAGCGGGCGGCGCACGCGAATCTCGCACGCGCCCGGACGAGCCCGTTGACGAAGCCCTGCCGAGTAACGTATCGTTTTGTCACGTTACTCGGCAGGGCTTCGTCATGCATTCCCGTTTCGACCGTTTCCGCTCGACCGCGCTCGGCGCCCAGCTCGAAGCGCTGATCGAGCAGCCCGAGCGCTATCTCGAGTTCGCGGCGCTGTCGCGCGTCGGCGTCGCCGCGATCGGCGCGATCCAGGACGAGATCGCACGCAAATTCCCCGAAGTCGAAGCCGACACGACGGCCCGCCAGTTCTGCGGCGCAATGGTCGCCGACGTGATGCGTCGCCACGGCCATGAGGTCGTGCAGGCGCGCGGGCGGCTCGGCGGCGCGCTGTTCAGCTACGGCGCGGTGTTCGCCGCGCACCCGCAGCGGCTGCCGTTCGCCGACGTCGTCGCCGCGCTGGCCCGCATGCCCGCCCGGCTCGCCGCCCGTGCCGCGCATGTACCGGCGGCGCTGGCCACGCGCCGCCCGGCCGGCACCGGCTTCTCGCTCGTCGAACATGCGTGCCACCTGCGCGATCTCGATGCGGTGTTCGCCGCACGCATCGACGCCGTGCGCACGGCCGAGCTGCCCGTGATCGAATCCGTCGACGGCACCGCGCTCGCCGCGCAACGCGACTATCTCGCGCAGCCGCTCGATCTCGCCGTCGCGGCGTTCCGCAGCGGCCGCGCCGCGCTGTGCGCCACCGCGGCCGCGCTGGACCCATCGCAACTCGCACGCTGCGGGCTGCGCGACGGCATTCGCCGGATGTCGCTCGACGAACTCGTGCGCGAGTTGCTCGACCACGACCGCACGCACCTGCTCGAGCTCGACGAACTGCTCGCCGAACTCGAATTGCCGCCGCTTCCTTCCGCACACGCCGCATGATCCAGCCCACGCCCGTCGTCTTCATTCACGGCTTCATCGGCACGTTCGACGTGCGCGGATGGCACGGCCCGCATCTGTGCCCCGACCTGCTCGGCTACGGCGCGCATCGCGCCACGCCGCCCGACGCGATCTCGCTTGCCGCACAGGTCGAGCACGTGCGGCAAACCGTCGAGATGCACGTCGGCATGCAGCCGGTCGATGTCGTCGGCCATTCGGTCGGCGGCGCGATCGGGATGCTGTTCGCGCATGCGCACCCCGAACGCGTGCGGCGCATCGTCAACGTCGAAGGCAATTTCACGCTCGACGATGCGTTCTGGTCCGCATCGGTCGGGCGCATGACGCCCGACGAAGCCGACGCGATGCTCGACGGCCTGCGCGCGGCGCCGCTCGACTGGCTGCGCGGCGCGATCAACGCACCGTCGCCGAGTCAGCTCGACGACGCACGCCGCTGGCTCGCGCATCAGCCGGCATCGACGCTGCGCGCGATGGGCCGCTCGGTGGTCGAGACGACCGGCGACGCGGGTTACCTGCCGGCGCTCGCGCAAGTGTTCGAGCGTCATCCGGTCTGGCTGATCGCCGGCGAACGCTCGCGCGCGGACTGGCACGTGCCCGAATACGCGCTCGCCCGCTGCGCCGGCTTCGACACGATCGCCGGCTGCGGCCACCTGATCGCGGCCGAGCGGCCCGATGCGTTGCGCGCCGCCCTCGCGCGCATCGTATGCAAGCCGGCCGCCTGACAACCCGTAGGATTCGCCGAAATATGGTTGAAAGGCGCGGTTGCTAGAGTCGTCGCAACAGGGTTTTCCCGGCATCCGGCCGGACTGGGTCGACACATGCAAGGATCGATGCGCCTGGCACGTACCTTCTGGCTGCTTCTGCTGCTCGCCGTCACGCCCCCTGCGTTCGCATTCCATGCGCGGGTCGTCGCGATCCCGAGCGCCGCGATGAGCGAGACGCTCAAGGCCACCATCGTGCTGCCCGACGATTACGCGCGCGACAACCACGGCGAACGCTACCCCGTCGTGTATCTGCTGCACGGCTCGGGCGGCGACCATACCGACTGGACGTCGAACACGCACATCGCCGCGCTGGCCGACCGCTACCGCGTGATCCTCGTGATGCCCGACGGCGGACATGAAAGCTGGTACATCGACAGCCCGTTCGATTCGGGCAGCCGCTACGAGACCTTCATCGGCGACGAAGTCGTGTCCTACGTCGACCTGCATTTCCGCACGATCGCGACCCAGCACGCGCGCGCGATCACCGGGCTCAGCATGGGCGGCTTCGGCGCGCTGCGCATCGCGCTCGACCGGCCCGACACCTTCGGCGCGGTCGGCAGCATCAGCGGCGCGGTCGATCCGCGCTGCTGCACGGAGGAGCCGGGGATCGCCCACGTGTTCGGCGATCCCGACCGCCATCCGTCATTCTGGAACCGCAACGTGATCGTCGAAAGCGCGCGGTCATTCGTGCGCGCGCATCTCGACCTGACGATCGATTGCGGCCGCGACGATGCCTTCGTCGGCTCGAACCGCACACTGCACGAACGGCTCGTCGCGCTCGGCGTGCCGCACGACTATGCGGAGCGGCCAGGCGGCCATACGTGGGACTACTGGGCGAACGCGATCCGCTATCAGATGCGGTTCTTCGCGACGTCGTTCCAGCATCGCGGCTACGCGTTCGTGCCACGCCCGCCGCGCCGGGCATGACGCGCGCGGGCCGAGGCGCGGCTACCGCCCGAGACGGCAAAGCCTGACGTCGAAAGTCGAAACGGGATGACGAACCGGCATGCCGCGCAGCGCGCCCGGCAAGAAGATGAACGCGCGTCGCCCGACGCGCGCGGCAAACGAAAGCGGCGAGCCGGTCAGTTGTCGTGCGCGGTGTCCGCGCCGACGACGCGATCGAAGAATTCCTGTGCACGCGCCAGCTCGTCGAGCGCGCGATCGAGACGCGACATCGCGCGTGCGTATTCGGTCGACGAGCCGTCGTCGTCGCTTTCGCCGCGCACCGCGCGAAACGCCTGATCGACGTTGCGCGTCGCTTCGACGAAGCGTTGTGCGGCCCGTGCTTCCGGCGAACAGATGTGGGTCGACATCGACACTCCTCCCTCAGGATTGCAGTGTGAAGCACGCCGACGCTCAGTGTGCGTGGTACGCATGTCGGCGGCGTGAACCACGGCCCGTCGCGTGTCGACGCATCGGCCGCCGCACCGCGCGCTTCGTGCCGATTGTCCCTCCGCGCTCGCCGATCCGCTACGGCGAGATTGCAACAAATTCTTGCGCGAACGGCTACGCGCGTGGCGTCACGCGCGCCCGACGCGCGGATGCGCCAGCCCCGCGAACGCGGCCGCCTCGCCCGGCGACAGGTCGAACAGATCGCCGGTGAGATCGCGCGGATGCTCGGCCGCCGGCCGGTTGCGCAGGCGCGCGACGTGGGTGGGCGGCACATACGCGGCCGCCGTTTCGAGCGGCGGCACGTCGAACAGATCGCGCGTGACGCCGCGCACGGCTTCCGTCGGCGAACGGCCGCGCAAGCGCGCGACCAGCTCGACGAAGCGATCGAAATCGCCCGCGCGCGTGGCCTTGTTCACTTCCGCGAGATCGCGCGCCTTCAGCACGCACGGCTGCGCGAGCCGCACGAAATACGGTGCTTCGAGCTCGACCGACAGCGCGAGCGGATAGCTCTTGCCCGTCTGCTCCTTCGCCCGCCCGATGCAGTCGACCACGGCCGCCCCTTGCGCGGCGCCCAGCGGCTTGCCGGTGCTCACGCTGCGCAGGTGGTCGGGAAACACGCGCAACTGCGTGCCGACCGTCAGCGCGGTGGACGACGCGCACACGAGTGCGTAGTGCTGCTCGCGACGCCGGCCCGACGGCAACGTCGAGCGGCTGGCGATGAACGTATGCGGCGGCAACGGCCGCACCTGGCCGCTTGCGTCGACCCAAGCATTCCACAGCAGCGCGTCCTTGCGCTCGCCCGCGCGCGGACGCGACGCGACCGGCGAAAACAGCGCGAGCAGCGAACCCGTGCGATGCGCGGCGACTTGCGCGCTGCTGCCGAGCGGCTGGTTGATGCCCCACAGAAAACGCCCGCCCCCGAGCCGGCGCTCCCATTCCTTGCGGAGCACGACGGTCGGCAGTTCCTCGCCGGACTCGGTACCGATCTTGGTCCAGCAGAACGTGGGAGGGAGGTGTTTCAGTGTCATCAACTTTCTCGGGATACAGCCTCGCTGGTGACAGCAAGCCCATTCATCAGCCGTAACTGTATAGGTATAATGCATCGCATGGAAGCCCCGGACCAAGATTTTCCCGTTCAAGACCTGTTGCGCCGCCTGCTGGCAGATACACGCTCGTCCAGCGAAATCGCGCGACTTTCCGGGGTCAGCCAGCCCACCGTGTCGCGCCTTCGGCTGTCGAACGGGCGCCGGCTGCGCCGCAGCGCGCCATTCAACAAGCTATGCAGTTTCTACGGTGTCGACACGGAGCCGTCGCGCCGCCGGTACAACGACCTGCTGCGCGACGCGATCGTCGACGCGTGGGACGGCTCGGACGAGCACGGGCGCGCGCTGCTGGTCGTGATTCAGGGGCTGAAGGATTTGCAGGCGAAGGCGGATGACGGGTAATGGCGGCGACGGGCCCCGTCATTCATCGAGATTGAACGTGATCGGCACGCGCGCCCGGATCGGCGACGGCGCGCCGTTTTCTACATGCGTGGCGCAGCGGCGCGTGAGCCACGCATCGCGCAGCACCGCATCGAAGCGCGGATAGCCACTGCCGGCGGCAGCGACACGCGCGGCGACGACGCGGCCTGCCGTCGTCCCGGCCGTGCCCCGTCAACCGTCGCACGTCACGCCGCATTGCGCGAGCGAATTCTCCTTGCTGCGAAAAACCAGCGGCCGTTCGTCGCGCGGCGCGCGCCGGCGCGCGAACTGCACGGCCTGTTCGACCTGGCCGTGATGGGCGGATTTCGCGCACACCGGATCGGCGTCGTTCGGATCGCCGGCCAGCAGGTACGCCTGACACCGGCAACCGCCGTGATCCGCATGCCGCTCGTCGCACGTCCGACACGGCTCGCGCATCCAGTCGTCGCCGCGAAACGCGTTGAACGCGTCGCTGTCGTACCAGATTTCCCGCAGCGACCGGTCGCGCACGTTCGGCAACGCGAGCCCCGGCAGCGACCGCGCGGCATGGCACGGCAGCGCGGTGCCGTCCGGCGCCACACCGAGGAACACCGAGCCCCAGCCGTTCATGCAGGCCTTCGGGCGGCGCTCGAAATAGTCGGGCACGACGAACAGGATCTTGCAGCGCTCGCCGATCAGCTTGCGATAGCGGTTGACCGTATCCTCGGCCTCGCGCACCTGCTCGACGGTCGGCATCAACTGGTCGCGATTGAGCATCGCCCAGCCGTAGTACTGCGTGTTCGCGAGTTCCAGGTAGTCGGCGCCGAGATCGAGCGCCATCTCGATGATCTGCCCCACGTGCGGCAGGTTGTAGCGATGCAGCACGCAGTTGAGCACCATCGGATAGCCGTGCGCCTTGATCAGTCGCGCCACGTCGCGCTTGCGTTCGAACGTGCGCGTGCTGGTCAGGAAATCGTTCAGCTCGCGCGTCGAATCCTGCAGCGACAACTGGATGTGGTCGAGCCCGGCGGCCTTGAGCCGCTCGATGCGCGCGACGTTCAGCCCGATGCCCGACGTAATCAGGTTCGTATAGAAGCCGAGCCCGCGCGCATGCGCGACGAGCGTCTCGAGGTCGCCGCGCTGCAGCGGCTCGCCGCCCGAGAAGCCGATTTGCGCGGCGCCGAGCGCGCGCGCGTCGCTGATGACCGTGCGCCACGCGTCGGTGTCGAGTTCCGCGCCGTGCGTCGCGAAGTCGACCGGGTTGTAGCAGAACGCGCAGTGCAGCGGGCAGCGGTACGTGAGTTCCGCGAGCAGCCACAGCGGCGCGGACGGACGGGGGGTGTCGGGCGTCATGTCAGTCCAGCCAGCCGCGCAGTCGCGCATGATCGAGGAAACGGTAGACGTCGGTCGCGAGATCCGACTGCATGAACAGGCGCTCGAGCTCGCCGATGATGTCGTCCAGTTCGCGCGTGCCGTCGCAGCGCGCGAGGATCTCGCCCGCGCTCGGGTTGAGCTTGACCATGCCCTCCGGATAGAGCAGCACGTACGCATCCTGGGCCGCCTCCCATTGCAGGCGGTACATGCCCCTGAGGCAGGGGCGCAGCGGCACGCCGCTGGCGGCTTCGATCGCGTTCATCACGGGTAGGCCTTTTCGACGGCGTCGAGCATCGACCACAGGATGTCGAGCTTGAATTGCAGAATGCCGAGCGCGCGCTGCTGCGCGTCCGGTGTCGTGAAATGCGCGAGCGTGACCGCGAGCCCATGCTCGACGTCGCGCTGCGCGAGCGGCACGCGGCTGCGGAAGTAATGCAGCCCGGCCGGCTCGATCCACGGGTAATGCGACGGCCAGCCGGCGAGCCGGTCGAGATGGATCTGCGGCGCGAACATCTCGGTCAGCGACGAGCACACGGCTTCCTGCCACGGCGCGCGCCGCGCGAAGTTCACGTACGCGTCCACCGCGAAACGCACGCCGGGCAGCACGTGTTCGAGCGACCACAGTTCGTCGCGCGTCAGGCCGCACGCTTCGCCGAGCCGCACCCACGCCTCGATGCCGCCTGCGTTGTCGCCCTGCCCGTCGTGGTCGATCAGCCGCTGGATCCAGCGGCGCCGCGTGTCGCGATCGGGACAGTTCGACAGAATCGCCGCGTCCTTGAGCGGAATGCAGATCTGGTAGTAGAAGCGGTTCGCGACCCAGCCGCGGATCTGCGCGGGCGAACAGGCGCCGCTGTTGAGCCGCCGGTTGAACGGATGATGGATGTGATAGCGCGATTCGAGCGCACGCAGGCGCGCCTCGAATTCGGTCGCGGTCCAGGGCGTCGCGTGCAACGCCGTAGCGGGGATCGGTGCGTTCATCGTCAGACCTGGAATTGCATGCCGTCGTGCGCGACGTCGATGCCGTGCGCGCGCAGGTGCGCGTGCTCGACGGAATGCGGATCGAGAATCGGGTTCGTGTTGTTGATGTGCGTGAGCACCTTGCGCGTTCGCGCAGGCAGCGTGTCGAGCCAGTCGATCATGCCGGGCTGCCCGTGTTCCGCGCACTGCGCGAGATGCCCCATGTCGGCCGCATGCTTGTGCGACAGGCCGAGATCGATCATCTCGGTCCCGGTCCAGAACGTGCCGTCCACCAGCACGAGATCGGCGCCGTCCATGGCCGCGCGTACGTCGTCGGTGACCGACGCGAGCCCCGGCGCATAGAACGCGCGCCGCCCGCTCGCGACGTCCTCGATCGACAGCGCGATGTTGTCGCCGGGTGCGGCCGACGCACGCCGCGGCGAATAAGGCGGCGGCTTGCTGTCGACCGCGATCGCGGTGAACCGGATCCCGCTCGCCGCCGGCACCGCGAACGGCTCGCCGGGCGCGATCGTATGCGCGGCGACGCCGCAGTAATGGCCGAGCAGCGGCACGAGCGGCAAGCCGGTCGACAGGTCGTCGAGCACCGGCGCGCTCGCGTAGAGCGGCAGCGGCGTCGAGCGCTCGCGCAGCATCAGCAGGCCCGTCACGTGATCGATCTGCGCGTCGCACAGCACGACGGCGGCGATGCCGCTGTCGCGGATCGCGCGTGCCGGTTGCAGGTCCGGGTCCGCGCGCAACTGGGAAAGAATGTCGGGCGACGCATTGACGAGGACCCAGTCGATGCCGTCGTCGCTGACCGCGATCGACGACTGCGTGCGCGGCAGCACGTGGCCGCTTCCGCTGCGTGCACGGCGGCAGTTCGCGCAATTGCAGTTCCATTGCGGCAGCCCGCCGCCGGCTCCCGAGCCGAGTATCTTGATCTTCATGGGCGTCAGCTCCCGAGGCCGCCCGCGCCGACCACGGCGAAACGGGCGGCACGCACGGCGATCAGCGGTTGGCGATGTACATCGTGATTTCGAAGCCGAAGCGCAGGTCGGTGTAAGACGGTGTCGTCCACTGCATGGTGTGTCTCCTGTTGAGTTGATGAGTTGATGTGTTGCCGGATGAATCGAACGACCGCGGCAATCGAGCGGTCGGTTCCTCTTCAGCAAGGAGCGTGCCGAAGCGGTATTTCGGCGGCGCCGCGGCGGTAGACGGCCGTCGTCCGGGCATCGGCGCGGAAACCTTACGAATCGCCGACACGATTCGCGCGAATGCGGTCCGCCACCCCGGCGACGCGATGTCCGCGAGTGGTGACAGGTGTTGAATCGTTGAACACCGGTGTTGCAACTTGACACACCGGCTGTGACAGGTCGCGCACGGCGCGACGGCCGCGCGTCAGCTCTCTTCCGACGGATGGCGTCCCGCGTCGGCGGCCGGCATCTTCCGGTAGATCGTGTTGCGCGACACGCCGAGCGCGCGCGCCGCGGCGGACACGTTGCCGCCATGACGCGCGAGCGCGGCGGCGATCGCGGACGCGGCGACGTCCTGCAGGCGCGCGTCGGCGAGCGGCAACGCGTCCGCGACGCCAGGCCCGGCGCTCGCCGCGGCAAGCGAATCGGGCGCCGCCTGCACGGGCTGCGCATCACCGCGCCGCAGGTCGTCGAAGAAGTCGTCCGGCAGGTGCTCGCGGCGGATTTCGCCGTCGTCGTCGACCATCGCGGCCGCCGTGCGCAGCAGGTTGCCGAGCTGGCGGAAGTTGCCCGGCCACGTGCAGCGCACGAACAACTCCATCACGTCCGGCGCGACCGACAGCGGCGGCCGGCCCGGCCCCGCGAACGCTTCCCGCTGCAGCATCTTCTGCACGACGACCGCGAGATCGGTGCGGTCGCGCAACGGCGGCAGGCGCACCACGAGGCCGTTCAGCCGGTAGTAGAGATCCTCGCGAAAACGGTTCTGCGCGATCATGTCGCGCAAATCGCGGTGCGTCGCGCAGATGATCGCGATGTCCACGGCGATCGTCTTCGTCGACCCGAGCGGGTTGACGAGGCGCTCCTGCAGCACGCGCAGCAGCCGCACCTGCAGCGGATACGGCATGTCGCCGATCTCGTCGAGGAACAGCGTGCCGCCGTTCGCCTGCAGCAGCTTGCCGATCGCGCCCTTGCGGCGCGCGCCGGTGAACGCGCCTTCCTCGTAACCGAACAGCTCGGACTCGATCAGCGTCTCCGGAATCGATGCGCAGTTGACCGCGACGAACGGCGCGTCGCGCCGCGGCGAGTCGTTGTGGATCGCCTGCGCGAGCAGCTCCTTGCCGGTGCCGGTCTCGCCGGTGATCAGGATCGGGATGTCCTTGCCGATCACCTTGCGCACCTTCGCGATCACGCACGCGACCTGCGCATCGCCGGTGTCGAGATAGTTGAGCCGCGACAAGCCGGCCGACGTGCCCGCCGCCGGCGCGGGCACCGCGTTCGCGCGCGCGGCCGGCGCCGCCGCGTCGTGCACGTCGGTCGGCCGGCTGCCTTCGGCGAGCGTCGCGCGGCGAAAGTGCACGCGCGCGCAGACCACCGCGCCGTTGCCGAGATTCAGCATCAGGTGCCGGTCAGTGCTCGCGCGCATGCGGTCGATCAGCTGCGCGCTGGTGACGTCGAACAGCGACGACAGCGTGTGCGCGCGCAGCGCGGCGAGCGGCATGCCGAGCTGGAACTGCGCGCTGCGATTGGCCGACAGGAAGCGGCCGTCGGCCGTGAACGCGACGATCCCCTCCATCAGCGTGCCGAGGAACTCCGGGCGGCCATGGAACGACACCTGCAGCGTTTCCTGAAAGGTCGTCGTAAACAGATGATTCTCGATCATCTGCACCGACATCTTCGCGAGCGCCATCGTGTGCTGGTGATAGCTGCGGTGGTCGCCCGTCACATCGAGCACGCCGATCGCGTCGCCGTACGGATCCAGGATCGGCACGCTCGAACAGGTCAGGAAGCGGTTCGCGGCCAGGAAGTGCTGGTCGCCGTGGACGACCATCGGACACAGCTCGGCCAGCGCCGTGCCGATCGCGTTGGTGCCCTGGCGACTCTCCGCCCAGTTCGCGCCGGGACGCAGCGCGACCTTCTCCGCGCGGCGCAGGAAATCGTCGTCGCCGATCGAATGCAGGATCAGCCCTTCCGCATCGGTCAGCACGATCATGCTCTGCGTGTTGACGATCTGCTCGTGCAGCGTCTCCATCACCGGCATCGCGTGCACGCACAGCACCCGGCTCTGCTCGCGCTTGAGCACCAGTGCCGCGTTCGACAGCACGTCGTAGTCGGGCCGTGCCGATACCTGCAGGCCGAACGTCTCCGAGCGCTCGTGGGCCTTCTGGATCGACGGCGCGGGCCAGCCAGCGGGATGCGCGGCCCGTGATCCGGCCGCCTGCTCTACGTCATCGCGCATTGTCTCCTCCGGGGGATCCTTCCGGTCAACTGCCGGACTCTTTGCCGTCGTTGCAAGCAAGCATCGGGCCACACCGGCGCCGCGGCATACATTGAAAGCTCGATGTAATGAATCGTCCGGGCAGAGCGTGTCGCGTCGCGCGACGGCCAGGCCTTCGTGATACCGTGATTTCCCGACGCGTGACTACCCGTGCGAATCCGGATCTTCGCGGCTGACGCGTTTCTGGCTCGCTTCTCGCTTTGTCGCAGGGCAAGCCCGGCCACCGCCACGCCGCCGATGACTCCCCCCTCTCGTACCCTATCGACATGACGCGTCGCCCGACTCGATCCACGCCATCGCCCGCGCCGCGGGCCTTGCCCGATACCCCAGCGTCATCGGCCACGCCCGCGCGCCGGCACCTGCACCGCGACGCGCAATCGATCGCCTTCGCCGTGGCCGGCGCCGTGCAGGGCCACCCGGTCGTCGTGCTGCACGGCGGCCCCGGCAGCGGCAGCCAGGCCGGCATCCTGCGGCTGTTCGACCTCAGCCGCTTGCGCGTCGTGCTCGTCGACCAGCGCGGCGCGGGTGCGTCGGGGCCGCGCGGCGGCACGCGCCACAACACCACCGCCCGGCTGATCGCGGATCTGGAGGCGGTGCGCGAGCAGCTCGGCATTGCACGCTGGGGAGTCGTCGGCGGATCGTGGGGCGCGGCGCTCGCGCTCGCATATGCGGGCACGCATCCGGCGCGGGTCTCGGGCGTCGTGCTGCGCGGCCTGTTCCTGACGTCGCGACGCGAAATCCGCGGACTCTTCATGACGTCCCGCACGCGTGCGCCGCGCGAGTGGCGGCGCCTGCATGCAGCGGCCGGCGGCGGCCGGCCGGATCGCCTGCTGTCGCGCTGCGCTGCCGGGCTGCGCCCCGGCGCGAACACAGCCCGCCAGCGCGCAGTGGCGCTCGCGTGGCACGCATACGAAAGCGCGATCCTCGCATCAGTGCGAACGCGCCGCTCGCCCGCCCGCACGATCCGTTCGAACCAGACCGTCGGCCGTCTGATCGACAAATACCGGGTTCAAGCGCACTACCTGCAACATGACTGCTGGCTGGGCGAGCGCCGCGTGCTCGCGCTCGCGCGACGCGCCGCGCAAGCCGGCGTGCCGCTGTTCGCCGCGCACGGGAGGCACGATCCCGTGTGCCCGGTCGGCAACGTCGAACGTCTCGCGCGGGCCACACCCGAAGCGGAAATCGAACGCGTGCAGGCCGGGCATCTGGCAAGCGACCCGGCATTGGCGCGCAGCGTCGCACGCGCCGTCAATGCGATGTTCGCGACGGTGCCGCTCACGTGACGGCCCCGCGCTCGTTCCTGTCATGACGCGACGACACACGCAAGCGCGCCACACGCGATCGTGCGCCGCTCAATCCCACGCATAGCGCACGCCGACCCACGCACCGCGCGGCGCGCCCGGCCCGACGAACTGTTCGTTCACCGGACGGGCGCCGTCGAATGTATGGTTCGGCCCGTTGAAGAAATTCTGGCCGAGTGCGCCGAAGCTCGCGTAGCGCTTGTCGAGCAGGTTCGTCACGCTCGCGAACACCTCGAACCGCTTCGTGATCCGGTAACGCATGTCGAGATCGACCAGCACGTAGCCGGCAAGCCGGCCGTTCACGTCCCCGTTGTTCTCGTCGCCGCGTGCATACACGCCGCCGCGCCAGGTCACGTTCGCGCCGATGTCCCACGCGGGCGTCGCCGCGTAGTCGAGCCGCAGTTTCACCGTATGCGCGGGAATGCCGGGGATGCGGTCGCCCGGCTTGACCGTCACGTTGCCGTTCGCGTCGGCCGTCGAATTCGCCGGGCTGTGTTCGGTCCACGACGATCGGTAGGTTGCGTCGACATAGCTGTACGACAACCCGACACCGAGCGGGCCGACCCGCGTGCGGCCGGCGAGCTCGATACCCTGCCGCCGCGTATCGCCGACGTTGCGGAAGTAGCCCTGTGCGCTGGCCGGGCTGCTGATGAACTGGATATCGTCGGTCAGCGTCGTGCGGTAGGCCGCGGCGCTCCAGGTCGTCGCCGCGCCGATGCGGCCGCGCATGCCGGCCTCGAACGTCTTCGAGATCACCGGCTCGAGCGGCGGGTCGGCGATGAAGTCGTTCGGCAGCGAACACGGCGCGGCCGGGTCCGCGCACGCGAGCTCGATCGCGGTCGGCGAACGCATGCCTTCGTTGTACGTCGCATAGGCGGTCAAGCCCGGCACCGGGTTCCAGTTGAGTCCGACAGCCGGGTTGAAGCGCGAGAACACATGGCTGCCGTCGAGCAGCGGTTGCACGCCGCTCTCGTCGCCGATCCGCGCTTTCGACCAGTCGTAGCGGCCCGACAGCGTCAGCGTCCAGTGCGGCGTCAGCGACAGCGCATCGCTCAGGTACACACCGACGTTCGCATTGCGCGTCTTCGCGCTGGTCTGCGGAACGAAATCGCCGATGCCGATCGCCGCGCGCGCATCGGTAAACGATGCATCCTGCGACGACGCGACGTAGCTCGAATTCGCGACATCGGCCGAGACGCCCGCGACCAGCCGGTTCGCCATCCCGCCGAGCTTGCCGAGCAGCGTGAGTTGCACGCTGCCGCCGTAGCTGTCGGTGACGATCGTCGATTGCGCGTTGCTGCCCTGCACCGTATCGATCGCGCCGTCCTCGTCCACCGATCCGTAATCCGTATTGTTGTTGCTGCTCGTGTTGGTGTTGCGCAGGTGCCGGTAGTACGCGTTGCCGCTCAGCTCGACGTGCTCGCCGAAAAATCGCTCGCCCGACAGTGTCAGGTAGCCGGCGCTGTTGCGGTTCCGGTCCGGATACGTATACGCCTGCTTCCGGTTGTCGAGGAACGAGCGCGGGATCGTCTGGGTGCCGGACAGCGTGTTGTCCGCGCCGCCCGCGGCAATCGACAGCGTCGTGTCCGCATCGGTGTAGCGCAGCTTGCCGAACGCCTGCCGCACACGGCTCGCGTTGTGGTCGGCCCAGCCGCCGTCGTTCGCGACGTTCGCGGTCGCGTAGTAGTCGAGGTTCGAGCCGATCGTGCCGCCCTGCTCGACGCTGGCGGTCTTGCGGCCCCATGAGCCGCCCGACACCTCCGCTTCGCCGCCCGGGTTCGACCTGCCGTTCTTCGTCGTGATCGCGAGCGCACCGCCGAGCGTGTTGAGCCCGTACACCGGGTTGGAGCCCGGAATCAGCTGCACGCGGTCGATCGCCTGCATGGGCAGGATGTCCCAGTTCACGACGTCGCCGAACGGCTCGTTCACGCGCACGCCGTCGACGAACACCGACACCCCCTGCGGCGTGCCGAGCAGCGGCGACGCGGTGAAGCCGCGATAGTTGACGTCCGCCTGATACGGGTTGCCCTGTGCGTCCGAGATCGTCACGCTCGGCAGGTTCGCGGCGAAGAAATCGGCGAGCGTCGCGCGGTGCTGCGCGTCGAGTTCCGCCGCGCGCACCGTCTGCACGTTCGCCGGCACCTTCGACAGCGGCGTGCCGATCCCGGGCAGCGGCGTCGTGCCGACGACGACGACCGCGGGCAGCACGACGGCCGGCGGCTCGGCCGGCGCGATCGTGCCGCCGTCCGCCGGCTGCTGCGCGCGCACGCTGCCGGGCGGCAAGCCGAACAGCGCCAACGTGCCAACGGTCACGCCAACGCATCGCGCACGCCGGCCATGCCGCATCGCGCCGTACCACCCGGCGGCCTTTGGTCTCCTGATCATTCCGTTGTCTCCGCACTTTTATGCCGCCGGCGCGTGCGATGCACCGCACGGCGACGGGTTGTCGCGAAGCCGGCGTGCGAGAACCGTGCCAGCACCGCGAGCACGAGCGGTGCACGCCGCGCCGCGCATCACCTGGGTACGCGATGCGCGCGACCGGCGCGCCGCTGTCCGGCCGACTGCGCCACCTGTCATGTTTGGCAACACTTCACGCGCGACGGTGTACCTGAATGCAACACCTGCGTCGACCTCGCCGCGCACGCCGTCGCTCGACGCATCGCCTGCGATGCGCCGGTGTGCCGCACCGTACCGGCTTCCGGCCGCGATGGCATGCGACTTGCGTAACGGGCAGGGCACTCGGCCCGGAAACCCCAACCGTGCCGGCGCGACGCAACGTTCGCGGCGGTGCGACCACAATGACCCAGGAGACAACCATGAAGAAACTCTCGGCTTCAGCGAGCCGGCTGGCGACGATCGGAATCGCGGTGGCGGCCGCCGTCGCGCTGAACCCCGGCCTCGTCGAAGCGGCCGCGGACTACCCGGCCGTGACCTACCAGCGCCTGACCGATGCACACGGCGACCCGGGCTGGCTGACCTACTACCGCACCTACGACGGCCGCTCGCATTCTCCGCTCAAGCAGATCGACGCGTCGAACGCGAAGGATCTCAAGCAGGTGTGGGCGTACAAGTTCCCCGCCGACCTGAAGCAGGGCTTCGAGGCCACGCCGATCGTCAACGGCAACTATCTGTTCGTGACGACGCCGAAGGACAACGTCTACGCATTCGATGCGAAGACGGGCAAGCAGTTGTGGAAATACGAGCCGAAGCTCGGCGCGGCCTCGTTCAAGACCGCGTGCTGCGACGTCGTCAACCGCGGCGTCGCGCTGTACGGCAAGAACGTCTACATCGCGATGCTGAACGGCGAAGTCGCGGCGCTCGACGCGCAGACCGGCAATCTCGTGTGGAAGAAGCAGATGTTCGAGCCGGGCCTCGGCTACGCGTTTTCGCTCGCGCCGCTCGCGATCGACGGCGCGATCGTCGTCGGCACGTCCGGCGGCGAATACGGGATTCGCGGCTACATCGCGGCGCTGAATCCGGAGGACGGCTCGCAGGTCTGGAAACGCTACACGATCCCCGCCGCCGGCGAAAAGGGCGCGGAAACCTGGCCCGACGGGATGCAGAGCCATGGCGGCGGCGCCGCGTGGCTCACGGGCACGTACGACGCCGCGTCGCGCACGCTGTACTGGGGGGTCGGCAACCCCGGCCCGTGGCTCGCGGCGCTGCGCCCGGGCGACAACCTGTATTCCGACTCGCTGCTCGCGCTCGATGCGAAGAGCGGCAACCTGAAGTGGCACTACCAGTACACGAACAACGACACGTGGGACTACGACGGCGTGAACGCAGCCGTCCTCGCGGACATCAAGTACAAGGGCAAGGACTACGACGCGATCATTCACGCCGACCGCAACGGCTTCTTCCACGCGATCGACCGCACGACCGGCAAGCTGATCTACGCGACGCCGTTCGTGAAGGCATTGTCGGTCACCGGCTACACGGAAGACGGCAAGCCGATCCAGGACGCGTCGAAGTTCCCGAAGGCCGGCACGACGATCGAGACGTGCCCGAGCTTCCTCGGCGGCAAGAACTGGTGGTCGATCTCGTACGACCAGGAACGCAACATCGCGGTCGTGCCGGCGCTGCATGCGTGCATGAGCCTGACGGGCAAGTCGGTCAGCTACATGGAAGGCCTGCCGTACCTCGGCGAAGGCTTCGAGATCAAGCCCGAACCGGGCAGCGAAGGCTACGGCGAGCTGACGGCCATCGACGTGAACACCGGCAAGAAGCTGTGGAGCCACTGGTCGAAGAAACCGTGGAACGGCGGCGTCGCGACCACGGCGAGCGGTCTCGCGTTCAGCGGCTCGCTCGACGGCCACCTGTACGCGTTCGACACGGCGACCGGCAAGGTGCTGTGGGAAAGCCCGCAACTGGCGAGCGGCATCATTTCGCAGCCGTCGGTGTACGAGGTCGACGGCAAGGAGTATGTCGCGGTGCTCGCCGGCTACGGCGGCGCGAACCCGATCTGGGGCGGCCCGATGGCCGACATCGCGAAGGACGTTCCGCGCGGCGGCACGCTCTACGTGTTCGCGCTCAACTGACCCGGCGCCACGCCCGAGTCGCGCCCGCATGCGCCCGATGCGGGCGCGACGCCCCACCCGCTTCAACCGGAAACACGACCATGAATACTCGTCTCACTTCCGTTGCCGTCGCCAGTCTGCTCGCCGTGGGCGTGGCGCTGACACCGGCAACCGCATCGGCCGGCGTGCGCATCTGCACGCTGCCTGGCAGCCCGACCACCACGCTCGATCGCGCCGTCGCGCGCGAAGTGTTCCGCATCGCGGGCATCGCCGCGACCTTCAACACACGTGGCGTCGACGACAACGGCGACGACGACGGCATCTCCGCCAGCGAACTGACGAAATCGCTCGAACGCGACTGCGACGTGATCGCCGGCTTCCCGCGTTCGGCCATCGCCGATGCGTCGGGATCGAAGATGACGTTCTCGCAGGGCTATCTGCGCTCCGGCTACGTCAGCGTGTCGCTGCGCGATGCGCCCGCGCCGTCCGGCGCGAAGGAAACGATCGCGGCCACTTACGGCAGCCCGTCGCAGCTGATCGCCGCGCAGCAGACGAATGCCCGCTTCGACCTCGAGAACACGAGCGAGAAAACGATCGGCGCGCTCGCCGCGGGCCGCGCGCAACGCGCGATCGTCTGGTATCCGAGCGTCGTCGCGTACGAGCGTGCGCATCCGAAACAACGGTTCCAGGTGGCGGCGACGTCGTCGCCGTACTCCGACTGGCAACTGTCGTTCGCGTTCGGGCCGGGCAAGGACGCGCTGCAAAAGCGCATCGACGCCACGCTGTCGCAACTGAGCGGCAACGGCCGCCTCGCGTCGCTCACGCGCGGCTGGACGCTGCCCGACGGCATCGCGCAAGCCGCCGCCTCGCGCGTGCCCGGCCGGTTTCTCGACGGCGCGATCGCGTCCGCGCAGCGGCCCGGCTTCATCAAGGTGTCGACGAGCGAAGGCAGCGGCGTCCCGTCGTTCGACCAGGCTCAGGTGCAGCACGGCAAGAAGCTCTACGGCGATGCGTGCGCGAAATGCCACGGCGACCAGCTCGAGGGCAATACCGCACCCGCGCTGAGCGGGGAATCGTTCGCGCCCGAAGGCAAGTCGCACATCACGGTCGGCGGCATCTTCCTGTACATGTCGAGCAACATGCCGGCCGATCGCCCCGGCAAGATGACCGCACAGGAATACGAGGATCTGATGGCGTTCCTGCTTTATTCGAACGGCTACGACGCGTCGAAGAGCAAGCTGACCACCGAGATCGCCAACGCGTCGAAGGCGCCGCTGATCGCCGGGCCGCGCAAGTAACCGCTCCACCCGCTTTCGTTTCGATCGACCGCCGCGCCGGGCAACATGCCGGGCGCGCGGGCCGGGCTTTTTCCGTTCATTTCATTCAGGACCGCATCATGATCTCCCGTCATCGCAGAACCTTCTTCGTGCAGGCCGCCGGCCTGTGCGCCGCGCTCGCGGCCGGCACGCGCGCATTCGCCGCCGCTCCGTCCGTCGACGAAAACGACGCGACGGCGAAGACGCTCGGCTACCGCGCCAAGGCGACGACCGTCGACGCCGGCAAGTTCCCGAAGTACCAGGCCGGCCAGACGTGTGCGAACTGCCGCTTCTACAAGGCCGCCGCGGGCGAATCCTCCGGGACGTGCCCGATGTTCGCGGGCAAGACGGTTGCCGCGGAAGGCTGGTGCAACGTCTATGCCAAGCTCGCTTGACGCCGGGCCCGCTCGCGAACGCGACGGCGCGCCGTCGCCGTGTCGCGGCGCCCACGCCGACCGCGCCGCGCATCTGCATGCGCTGATCGCGCTGGGCATCGATCGCGGCTATGTGACGCACGGCGAAATCGCCGATGCGTTGCCCGACGACGCGGCCGACGGCGCGGATGTGGACGCCGCCGCGTCGATGCTGCGTGAGCTCGGCATCGACGTACGCGAGCATGCCGGCGCGCACACCGCATGGACGCTCGACCGTCATTTCGCGCAAGTGACGGAAGTCGCGTCGCCGCTCGCCGACGCATCGACGCCGCTCGCGGCCGACGATCTGCTCGCGGGCCGGACCAACGACCCGATTCGGCTCTATCTGCGGGAAATGAGCGCGACGCCGCTGCTCGAACGCGACGAAGAGATCGCGCTCGCGGTTCGTCTGGAAAGCGGCCGCGCGGCATGCATCGACGCGTTGAGCCGCGATCCGGCGGCACTCGCCGCCGTCGCGGCGATCGCGAACGACATCCGCGCCGGCAAGGTGGCGGCGTCGGTTTACGTGACGGGGTTTGCCGGCGATGCCGAATCGGCCGCAAGTGCGCCGACGACGTTACCCGACGATCCAAGCATGGCCTCACCCGCGCCCGACGACGACGCAGGCCTTGCCCTCGACAGCCCCGCATGGCGCGATACGGTCGTCGAAGCACTCGAACGCGCCGGTGCACCGGTATCGGCGATGCAACACGCATTGCACGCGGACGGCTTCGCGTCCACCGCTTACCGGGCGCTGCTGCGCGAGGCGGCCGCGTCGACCGGCCGCATCCGCTTCACCTCGCGCGCGATCGAGCGTATCAGGCAAGCGAACGGCGAGCGCGCGACTCAGGCGCGCACGCTCGAAAAACGGCTCGTCGACACGCTGGTCGCCACGGGCATCCCGCTCGATGCCGCGCGCCACGAACTCTTCGCGCCGTGCGACGACGTACGCGCATGGCTGCACACATGCAGCGCCGCGCATCCCGACTGCGCCGCCACCCTAGCCCGCCACGCGCCGGCGCTGATCGACGCGCGCGGCGCGCTCGCTCGCCTCGCGGCGCAGTCTCCGTTGCCGCTCGACATCGCGATTGCGCTCGATGCGCGGCTCTCGCGGATCGAGCGCGCGATGCAGCCCGCGAGAACGAAGCTGTTCCAGAGCAATCTGCGGCTCGTCATGTCGGTCGCCAAACGCTATGCCGACCGCGGCCTGCCGTTCGCCGATCTGATCCAGGAAGGCAATATCGGCCTGATGAAGGCCGTCGATCGCTACGATCACCGGCGCGGCTTCAAATTCTCGACGTATGCGACGTGGTGGATCCGGCAGGCGATCACGCATGCGCTCGCCGATCTGGGGCGCACGATCCGCGTGCCCGCACATA
This sequence comes from Burkholderia sp. IO2, assembly GCF_029522185.1. Lineage (NCBI taxonomy): Bacteria > Pseudomonadati > Pseudomonadota > Betaproteobacteria > Burkholderiales > Burkholderiaceae > Burkholderia > Burkholderia sp. IO2. The sequence continues at coordinate 207,761 of NZ_JAKWFH010000004.1, forward strand.
CGGTCGATTCGCTCAACAAGCTGTCACGGCTCGCGCGCATCCATCGGCAACGGACCGGCGACGTCGCCGACGCACGAGCGCTCTCCCCGCAGATGCGACTGCCGGTCGACAAGGTCCGCGAGCTGATGAGCATCGTGCGCGAGCCGATCTCTGCCGACCTGCCGGTTTCGCCCGATCACGACCTCACGTTGTGCGACGTCACGATCGACGCCGACGCGCCGACGCCGGAAGAAGCCGCGAGCGCCGGTCAGTTGCGCGCGGCGGTTGCCGAGCTGATCGACAGCCTGCCGGTACGCGAAGCGTGGATTCTGCGCCTGCGGTACGGCATCGACGTCGACAACGAGTATTCGCTGCGCGAGATCGGCCGGCAACTGAACCTGTCGGCCGAACGCGTTCGTCAGCTCGAGGTATCGGCGCTCGAACGCATCCGGCAATTCAGGCACGCACCGGCACTTCGCTCGTTGCTCGCCTGACGCGGCGGTGCCGGACGATCACCTGCCGGCTCGCCTCAACTGCTCAGGACTGCAACACGACCTGCTGCATTTCTGAACGCCGCGCCGCATCGCGCTACCGTCCGCGATGCCGTCGCTTAGCCGGGAGCGGGCGCGACACGCCGGACTGTCGCGGCTTGCGCCGCATGCATCCATCCGTCACGCGACTGGCACGCATGTTGCGTTTTCCCGAGCGCCGTCAGGAATCACATGAACGCATGGAGACACGCTTGTCCAAGATCGAATCGGTTCTTCACGAAACCCGTCAGTTCGCGCCGCCCGCGGCGCTCGAGAAGACGGCGGCCATTTCCGGCATGCCGGCCTATCGCGCGCTCGTCGCCGAGGCCGAGCAGGATTACGAAGGCTTCTGGGCGCGTCTCGCGCGCGAAGGCCTCACGTGGCACAAGCCGTTCACGAAGGTGCTCGACGAGCGCAACGCGCCGTTCTACACCTGGTTCGACGACGGCGAGCTGAACGCGTCGTACAACTGTCTCGACCGTCACGTCGAAGCCGGCCACGGTGAGCGCGTCGCGGTGATCTTCGAGGCCGACGACGGCACCGTCACCCGCGTCACCTATGCCGATCTCCTCGCGCGCGTATCGCGCTTCGCGAATGCGCTGAAGAAACGCGGGATCGGCAAGGGCGATCGCGTCGTCATCTACATTCCGATGTCGATCGAAGGCATCGTCGCGATGCAGGCCTGCGCGCGCATCGGCGCGACCCACTCGGTCGTGTTCGGCGGCTTCTCCGCGAAATCGCTGAACGAGCGGCTCGTCGACGTCGGCGCGGTCGCGCTGATCACCGCCGACGAGCAGGCGCGCGGCGGCAAGACGCTGCCGCTCAAGAGCATCGCCGACGAGGCGATCGCGCTGGGCGGCTGCGAAGCGGTCAAGAGCGTGATCGTCTATCGCCGCACCGGCGGCAAGATCGACTGGCATGCAG
>NZ_JAKWFH010000050.1:0-52170 GCF_029522185.1 Burkholderia sp. IO2
GCAGCGCCTGCGCCGCCGGGGCCGCGCCGCGGCCGATCAGCGCGACGCGCGCGCCGCGCGCGCCGAGCCACGCGGCCGTCGCGACGCCCAGATGACCGAAGCCGCCGGTGATCGCGACTGCCTTGCCGTTCAGGTCGTGTTCCATCGATGTGTTCTCCTGGATCGAGGGTGATGGGATGAAATGCCGACAGCGTAGCGCCGTTCACGCGTTCGTGCGAACGGGATGACGGTGGGCAGCGCAGTTCCGCTGTCGTTTCGCCGTGGTTATCGGGCGCCAAGCGCGGTTGGCGGCATCGCGAGATGGATCGCGATCCATGCGGCGCGGGGCGCCGCGACGTCGCGGGCGCGGCTCGACGAGCACGCGGTCGCACGGCCGGGCATAATGCGCGATGCCCGCCAGGCGTGGCGCGCGGCACGACAGTCGGACCAGCGTGGCCCGGCCGACGGCCTGCGCCACTGCGGACGCGCATCCCGAACCTCAACCCGTCCATCCCATGCAAGTACTCGTCATCGGAACCGGCAAGCTCGCCAACGAGTTGCTCGGCTCGCACCGGCTCGACCCGGCCACCTGTCGCGTGATGCCGTGGTCGGACGCCACGCGAACCGACGCCCGGTCGATCGTCGTCCATGCCGGTTCCGGCCGCGAACTCGCCGCGGCGATCGCGTTCTGCCAGGCCACCGCATCGCCGCTCGTCGAGTTGTCGACCGGCTCCGACCTCGAAACCGGGACATACGGCTTTCCGGTCGTGCTGTGTCCGAACACGAACATCCTGATGCTCAAGTTCATGAGCATGCTGGAAACCAGCGGCCACCTGTTCCGCGACTGCGACATCAGCGTGACCGAGTCGCATCAGGCCGGCAAGACGTCCGTCCCCGGCACGGCCGTCGGCATCGCCGAGTCGCTCGGCGTGCGGCCGGCAGACATTCGCTCCGTACGCGACCCGGCCGTACAGCGCGGCGAATTCGGCATCCGCGACGATCAGCTCGGCCGCCATGCGCTTCACCGGATACGCATCGACGACGGCGCATGCAGCCTGCAGTTCGAATCGCGCGTATCCGGCGATACGCCCTATGCGGATGGCGTATCGCGCATCGTCGAGGCCGTCCGCCGGCACGATCTCGAGCATCGTCGCTATTCGATCGTCGAGTTCATCCGCAACGGCTGGCTGTAGTCGCGGCGGGCGCGTATAGCGCGGCCCTCCATGGCGTGGGTCGCACGCCTATGCCGACACGGCCTCGACGCTTCCCCCCTCGCGGGCTTACCGCTACCCGTCCGCCAGCACCGCCCCGCTTTCCGGCAACGTCGCTCCGCCGTCGACGACGATCGTCTGCCCGGTGATGTACGCCGCGTCGGCCGACGCGAGAAACAGCATCGCGTTCGCGATGTCCTCCGGCTCGCCCATTCGTGCCAGCGGAATGTCGCGTGCGATCTGCGCCGCGACCGATGCGTCGCCGAGATTGCCGGCCGCCGGCGTGCGGATCATCCCCGGCTCGACGCCGTTGACCGTCACGTGGCGGCGCGCCAGTTCCAGCGCCGCTGCCCGAATGAAGCCGTTCACGCCGGCCTTCGACGCCGCGTAATGCGCGAGCCCCGGATAGACGACGCGCGGCCCGGTCACCGACGACGTGACGAGCAGCCGCCCGGCCCCCGCGCGCTCGAATGCCGGCAACGCAGCCTGCGCGAGCCAGAACAGCGCCGACAGGTTGACCGACAGCGTCCGGTCGAGCGTCGGCGCGTCGATCTGCTCGAACGGCGTCAGCGGAAAATACGCGGCATTGTGGACGACGACATCGAGCCGGCCGCCGTCGCGCTCGACTGCCGCCACGAGCGCATCCAGTTCGTCCCGGCTCGCGGCGTCGACCTGATACGCGCGTGCATCGCCGCCCGCGCTGACCAGCGCCTCGGCCTGCGCGGCGGCTGCTTCGCGGTTCAGGTCGGCCACCGCGACGAATGCGTCGGATTCCGCGAAACGGCGCGCGATCGCCGCGCCGATCCCTTGCGCAGCACCCGTGACGAGCACGACGCGTCCGCCGAAATCCGCACGCAGGCGGCCGCTGCCCAGCACGGCAGTCATCGTTGCGCCTCGCCGCCGAGCGGATGCACGGTTTCGTTCAGCACCTGCGCATAAGCGCCGATCTGGAAATTCGACAGCGTGCCGAAATCGCCGCCCTGGTAGCCGAAGATCTTGCCGTCGGTCTTGCGCTGCGCGAGGTCGATCAGCACGACGCCGAGCGTCGGCACCACCTTTTCGCGCCACACGAACAGATACAGCTCATCGGCCATCTTGAAGTAATGACAGCGGTCGACGTCGGCCAGCCCGCCTTCCACGCCCTGCAGGCACTGCCACGCGTAGAAGTTCTCGTTCAGGTAGATATGCTCGTAGCATTCGGTCGGGCTGTAGCGGTACATCGTCCGCTTGCCGATCAGCTCGCGCGTGGGCGCATGCAGCGGGCCCGGCCGGGCGTGGCCGCCGAGCGTGCCGTGCCGGAATTGCGCGTCGACGGCCGTCAGCGGCAGCCCGCGCGCGACGCGCGTGAACGCATCGATGCGCGTGTCGGCTTCCGTCGGCAGCGTACCGACGACCGACGTCCACACGCCGTTGTCGAGATCGATCACGAGGCTGACCGACGTCGCGCGGGCAGTGGTATCGATGTAGTCGACGAAGTACAGACCGTCGCGCAGCCGCGTCACGCGGCACGGCGCGCGGCCGCCCGTATCGGTCGCCGCATCGCGCCACTGCAGCGCGCCCGGCTCGAACGTATGGACGCGCCATGCGCCCGATGCGTCTTCGAGCGCCAGCGTCCGCCCGACGAGCGCGTCGACGGGCGCGAGGGTGTTCGCCTCCGGCGCGAAGCCGTCCGCGAGCGCGCCCACCTGAATGAATACCGGATCCTGTCGTTCCACCTGCCGTCTCCCGCGCAGCTTCAGGCCCGGCGGGCCGTGTACGCTGCCGATGTGCACATGGTGCGGGCTGCGCGCGCCGCGCGGTATCCGCCAAAAGGATGAAGGGCGCACGGCGCCGGAACGCGCTAAAGTGCACGTGATCCGCGCCGCGACCGGCGCGAGGAGCGCACATGCACCGTGTCACCCACTACCGACGCACCGGCGAAGGCATCGAGGCGATCAGCCTCGAATCCGATCGCGCGTTTCCGCGCCACGCGCACGACGAATTCGGGGTCGGCGTGATCGTCAGCGGTGCGCACCGGTCGTGGAGCGGCCGCGGGCAGGTCGACGCGCTGGCCGGCGACGCGATCATGGTCAACCCGGGCGAAATGCACGACGGCTCGCCGCTCGAGGCCGGCACCGGCCGTCGCTGGCGGATGCTGTACCTCGCGCCGGCGCTGGTCGCGGGCGTCGCGGCGGAAGAAGGCCTCGGCGGCGTCGAGCTTGCGCACCCGGCCGTGCGCGACGCGCGGCTCGCGGCCGCCGTCGGCCGGCTGCATGCACGCATCGTCGCAGGCGAAACCCAGCCGCTCGCTCGCGACGAAGCGCTCGTGATGCTCGTCGCAGGGTTGCTCGCCCGGCACGCCAACCGCACGCTGCCGGCGGCCGGTGTCGCGCCGGCGGTCCGCGTCGCCCGGGAGCGGCTCGACGCAGCGCCGGCCGTACCCGTATCGCTCGCCGAGCTGGCGGACCTGAGCGGCGTGAGCCGCTTCCAGTTGCTGCGCGGCTTTGCGCGCGAGCTCGGCATCACGCCGCACGCCTATCTGGTTCAGTCGCGCACGCGGCTGGCGCGCGCGTTGCTGGCCGGCGGCCTGCCGATCGCCGAGGCCGCGGCCGAGGCTGGCTTCGCCGATCAGAGCCACCTGACGCGCGCGTTCGCGCGCCAGTTCGGGATCACGCCGGGGCGGTTCACGCAGGCGGGTCAATAGCGCTGTCGGTGCTCGGTGCGCGGACCGCCGCGCGCATTGCATTCGACGGCGGTTGCCGCCTAGACGTCAGCCGTGACCTCTTGCGTCGGTGCATGTCGACGGCGCACCACATTCGACGCCCGCCCCGCTGCAATTTCGTTCAAGACGCCCCCCACCGCCGTACGCGACGATGCGGCGCATGAAGACACGACTGATCGGCTATCTCTATCTCGCCGCCGCGATGGCGGGCGTCGGCAGCACCGTCATCGCGAGCCGTCTCGCGGCCGGCGGCCTGCCGCCGTTCGCGGCCACCGCGCTGCGTTTCCTGATCGCGACGCCGCTGCTGTTCGCGCTGATGCGTGCGCAGCGCATGCGCTGGCCGCGCATTGCCGCACGCGACGCCGTGCTGCTCGTCATCCAGGCCGCGGCGGGCGGCGTCGGCTATACGGTGCTGCTGATCAGCGGCACGAAACTGTCGTCGCCGCTCGATGCCGGCGTGATGCTCGGCACGCTGCCGGCCATGTCGACGCTGATCGCGGCCGTCGTGCTGCGCGAGCGGCAGACGCCGCGCGACTGGCTGGCCGCCGCGCTCGCCACGGCCGGCGTGCTGTTCGTCACGTTCGCGCCGGGCCACGCGATGCCGTCGCTCCGGACGCTTGCCGGCGATGCGCTGGTGCTGGCGGCCGTCGCCTGCGAAGCGGTCTTCATCCTGCTCAACCGGCGGCTTGCCGCGCCGTTGCCGCCGCTGGCGCTTTCCACCGCGATGTCGGGCCTCGGCTTCGTGCTCGCACTCGTGCCGGCCGCGTTCGAATGGCGCGCGGTGGCGAGCGGCTGGACCGTCGGCGCCGTGTCGGCGATCGTCTACTACGCGTTGATTCCGACCGTGCTCGGCTACCTGTGCTGGTATGCGGGCTCGGCGCGCACGAGCGGCACCGAGGCCGCCCTGTTCACGGCGGTCGCGCCGGTTTCGGCCGTGCTGTTCGCGGTCGCGTTGTTCGGCGAAACGCTGACCGGCACGCGTGTCGCGGGCATCGCGCTCGTCGTCGCCGGCATGCTCGTCGGCGCGACGCGGCGGCGCGAGCCGCCCGTCGAATCACCCGCCACGCTCGCCGCGCGGACCGCCACCGATTGATTCGCGTTCCTTGGTCCCGCCGAAAACGATGGCGGCGCCTTCCCGTCGCACCGCCTTCGAACGCCGCCTTCCGGCCATGCAGCCAACGACTGTAGGAATGTGTCCGCGCCCCGCAAAACCGTTGCGCACGACTGCGCAAGATGCAATATTCGCGTGGCCGGACCCTTTGACAACCATCGAACAACAATCCGCTAGGCCAAGCAATGAACAGGAAGGAAGCCAAAACAAGAATCGCGGTGCTGCTGTCCGCGGGAACGAGGAAGGCCGACGCACTGGCCGAGCTGTCCGGACAGGGGCTCAAGGATCGCGTGCTCGCGCATCTGATCGCGTCGCACCCGGACCCCGAACGCTGCCGCAAGAACAAGGTGCACATCCGGATCCTGATCGCGCTCGGCATCGCGCAGCTGGTCATCAGCCTGATGCTCGCGTACTACTTCTTCGCGTCCGGCGCCGGCGGCGTGCTGGTCACCGTGTTCCTCGCGTTGACCGTGCCGCTGTCGCTGCTGTTCATCTGGGGTTTTGCGACCCATCGTGTCGGCGCGTATCACGCGTTCATTCTGCTGTCGCTGCTGCAGGTACCGAAGACCGTCGCCGATCTCGGGCGCGATCCGTCGGCCGCGCTGCCGAGCCTTGCGATCACGGTCGTGCTGGTCGGCTACGTATGGTTCGTCCGCAACCGGGTGTTCCCCGACTACGGCTGGTTCACGCCGCGCAAGGTCGACGGCCGCTACGCATTCGTCGAGCGCGCCTGACGCCGCCGGCTTCGAGTCGGGCGCAAAAAAAGGCGCCGCGCCTCCCCGCAACCGCGGGAAGGCCGGCGCCTTCTGCATGCCGGAACCGGTCGGCTTACTTGGCCTTTTCAGCCGAATCGCTGATCGCCTGGCCGCCCTTCGAAATGTCCTGGCCCACGCCGGCGACCGTATTGCACCCGGCGAGCGCCGCCGTCACCACCAGCAGCATTGCAGCAATCGTACGCGTCATTCTCATTCTCCTTCGAATCAACATGCCCGATCGGGCGAATCGTGTGCGGCTGGCGCCCGGCACGCTGCCGGACACGGGGCCTGACCTGATTATACGGAGACGCACGCCGCGCGCCAGTACGGCCCCGCCGAGTGTCATGCGCGCCACACCCCGCTTGCACGCAGATTTTTCTTGACTTCATTGCGCCAGGAACTAATATACGCACCGCGTATATTTTCCGCCCAGGAGCCGCCGATGACCGTTCCCCAGCAAGCCTTCCTCCGCGACGCGATGCGCCGCCTCAACATGACCCGCGAGGCGTTCGCGAATCGCATCGGCGTCAGCCGGCGCGCGCTGGATACCTGGCTACTTCCCGACGATTCGCAGGAATCGCGCGGGATGCCCGAGATCGTCGAGCGCTTCGTGTCAGAGATCGTCGAGCGCTCGGCGCCGGATGGCGAGAACTATACGCAAAGCGTAGACAAACAAGGACTCGCGAAGCAGTTCCTGTTCGAAGGCAAGCCGCAATTGATCTCGGTCGACCAGTTCTCGCGGGATTCGGTCGAGGCGCTGTTCCGCGTGGCCGACGTCATGCAGCCGATCGCGCGACGCCACAAGATTTCGCGCGTGCTCGAAGGCGCCGTGCTCGGCAACCTGTTCTTCGAGGCCAGCACGCGTACACGCGTGTCGTTCGGCGCGGCCTTCTGCCGGCTCGGCGGCTCGGTGTGCGACACGACGGGCTTCACGTTCTCGTCGATGGCCAAGGGCGAATCGATCTACGACACGAGCCGCGTGATGGCCGGCTACGTCGACGCGCTCGTGATCCGCCATCCCGAAAAAGGCTCGGTGGCCGAATTCGCGCGCGCGACCAACCTGCCGGTGATCAACGGCGGCGACGGCCCCGGCGAGCACCCGAGCCAGGCGCTGCTCGACCTCTATACGATCCAGCGCGAGTTCTCGCGGCTCGGCAAGATCGTCGACGGCGCGCACATCGCGCTGGTCGGCGACCTGAAGTACGGCCGCACCGTGCACTCGCTCGTCAAGCTGCTCGCGCTGTACCGCGGGCTGAAGTTCACGCTCGTATCGCCGCCGACGCTCGAGATGCCGACGTACATCGTCGAGCAGATCGCGACGAACGGCCACGTGGTCGAGCAGACGAACGACCTCGCGGCCGGGCTGCGCGGCGCGGATGTCGTCTACGCGACGCGAATTCAGAAGGAGCGCTTCACCGACGAGTCGTTCGAAGGCTACACGCCGGATTTCCAGATCAATCAGGCGCTCGTCGACTCGGTATGCAAGCCGGACACACTGATCATGCACCCGCTGCCGCGCGACAGCCGGCCCGGCGCGAACGACCTGTCGGTCGACCTGAACCGCGACCCGCGTCTCGCGATCTTCCGGCAGACCGACAACGGCATTCCGGTGCGGATGGCGATCTTCGCGGTGCTGCTCGGTGTCGAAAATCTCGTCCAGCATTCGATGCGCGACGCGACGTGGCGTCCGCCGGCGTACCTCGGCCCGGAAGACGCGGTGTTTCACGGGATCGATTGACGCCACTGCGAAACGCTCGCGCCCTGCCGCCGTTGCGTCAGGGAACGAGCCTGATGGTTCGATTCAAAACGCGCCGCCACGCACGGCGCGTTTTGCATTTCGGCACGCCAAAAGAACCGGCGATCGCGAACCGGACGGCCCATGGATCGATGATGCGCAGCCCGAACGCCTGGAACGGCGCGACGTCGCGTGTGGCCACGATCGAGCCGTTTGCCTCGGCCGTCGCGGCGATGTAGCCATCGGCGACCGCGATCGCGTTGCCCGCGGCACGCGTCCGCGCGCAAAGGCTCGCACGCCCTGCTCGCCGCGTCGTCGAACGGCAGGATCCGACCGCGAAACAGCGGCAGCACACGCTGCCCGATACTCTGCTGCAGCCAATCCCGCCTGCGCCCTTCCCGCAATGCAGCCACGCCGAACCGCAATTCCGCGAGACCGATCGCCGCGAGATACAGCGTCTCGACGTTCTGCGCATCGAGCCACTCGATCACCGCCGCGTTCGGCTCACGCCGCAGCGGTTCGGACATGACGTTCGTATCGACAAGGATCATTCAAAGCCCATCGGACCGGCTGGCGTCTCGTCGCGCGGCACGCCGATATCGACATCGCCCGCTTCCCGCCCGATTTCCGCGAGCAGCGTTCCGAGCTCGAGCCGCCCGCCCGGCAGAACGGCCCGCTCCAGGATGTCGCGCACCTCGGCCTCCGTACTGCGCCCGTGTCGGGCCGCGCGGATCCGAAGCGCGCGGTGCACTTCATCGGGCAAATTTCGAACGGTGATCACCGGCATGACGCGCCCCTACTATCACTTTGCTGTCATGGCGAGCGTCGCGACACAGCCAATCCAATCCGACGTGCCGGTCCGTCATATCCGGCCATTCGGCCATGTTTGCGCCTCCTGGGCCGCCTCGCGACCACCCCGTCACATTCGTCAACAATTCCCCCACAAACGCGAACAAGAACGCTTCTCATTTAACAGGAAATTACATAGAATGCCGCCTGAAAACAAATCGTAATAATTCCCGCCGGCGTGCACATTTCCGCAGCGCACTGCCCCGGGGCCACACCGCGAGGTCGAAGCGCACCATGAAGTCCCGTCCCGACGAGCTGAAGCTCGGCAAGTTCACCACCCTCTGCAGCGTGCTCGCCGCCAGCCCCGCGTTCGCCGACGGCACGCCGCCCGCGGCGCCCGCCAGCACCGAAGGCCATCTCGCGCCGATCGAGATCCAGGGCAAGACCGAGCACAGCTACAAGGCCGACTTTTCCGCTTCCGCGAAATTCACCGCGCCGCTCGTCGACACGCCGAAATCCGTCACCGTGATCCCGCAGGAACTGATCCAGAGCAGCGGCGCGGCGACGCTGACCGAAGCGCTGCGCACCGTGCCCGGCATCACGTTCGGCGCCGGTGAAGGCGGCAACCCGCTCGGCGACCGTCCGTTCATCCGCGGCTACGACACGCAGGGCAGCATGTTCGTCGACGGCATGCGCGACACGGGCGCCACCACGCGCGAGATCTTCAACACCGAGCGCGTCGAGATCACCAAGGGTTCCGACGGCGCGTACGGCGGCCGCGGCGGCGCCGGCGGCAGCATCAACCTGATCACGAAGGCCCCGCATCTCGGCACGACGGCCGCCGCGAGCGCGGGCCTCGGCACCGACCGCTATCGCCGCTTCACCGCCGACGGCAACTGGCAGTTCGCCGATCACGCCGCGTTCCGCCTGAACCTGATGAGCCACAACAACGACGTCGCCGGCCGCGACGCCGTCAACAACGAGCGCTGGGGCGTCGCGCCGTCGATCGCGTTCGGCCTCGGCACGTCGACGCGCGTGACCGCGAGCTACTACCACCTGCAAACGGACGACATGCCCGACGGCGGCATCCCGTACTTCTACACGACGTCGAACAAACCCGCGAACGTCGACACGATCTATCCGGCGCCCGTCGATCGCCACAACTTCTACGGCCTGATCGACCGCGACTTCCGCAAGACCACGTCGGACATCAGCACGATCAAGATCGAGCACGACATCACGCCCAACCTCACGGTGCGCAACACCACGCGCTACACGGAATCGACGCAGGACTACATCTGGACGCAGCCGGACGACAGCCAGGGCAACGTGGTGAACGGCAAAGTCTGGCGCCGCAACAACAACCGCAACAGCTCGATCAACAGCCTCGCGAACCTGACCGAGCTGTTCGGCGAATTCCGCACGGGCCCGTTCAAGCACAGCTTCACGACCGGCATCGAACTGTCGCGCGAATGGGGCAAGCGCGATTCGTACACGGTCGCGACCGACAAGGGCACGATCTGCCAGAAAGGCATCGGCGCGCCGTCGGGCTACAACTGCACGAGCCTGTGGTCGCCGAACCCGAACGATCCGTGGGCCGGCTCGATCACGCGCAACAACGACTATGCGCATGCGCGCACCACGACGAAGTCGATCTACGGCTTCGACACGATCGAGATCACGCCGCGCTGGCAGGTCAACGCCGGCGTGCGCGTCGACGACTACTCGACCCGCTTCACCGATACCAAGGCGAATGGCGGCAAGACGTACACGCGCGACGACACGCTCTTCAACTGGCAGGCAGGCCTCGTGTTCAAGCCCGCGCAGAACGGCAGCATCTACGCGTCGTATGCGACGTCGTCGACGCCCGCCGGCATGCTGCTCGGCGAAGGCAGCGAAACGCAGTCGCTCACGCCGGGCCGCGGCGGCGTCGGCCCGAACGCCGATCAGCTTTCGCCGGAAAAGAACCGCAGCATCGAACTCGGCACGAAGTGGAACGTGCTGAACGACAAGCTGTCGCTGACGGCCGCGCTGTTCCAGATCGACACGACGAACGCACGCGTGACGCTGCCGAACAACCAGTACGCGATGGTCGGCAACAAACGCGTGCAGGGTCTCGAGCTCGGCCTCGCCGGCCAGATCACGAAGCAGTGGCAGGTGTTCGGCGGCTACACGTACATGAAGAGCGAACTGCGCGACAACGGCAAGGACACCGCGAACAACGGCAACCGCTTCCCGAATACGCCGAAGCACAGCCTCACGATGTGGTCGAACTACGACGTCACGCCGAAATTCACGGTCGGCGGCGGCGCGTTCTACATGTCGGAAGTGTTCGGCGATCCCGCGAACCTGCGCGCCGTACCGTCGTACTGGCGCTTCGACGCGATGGCGCAGTACCGGATCAACAAGAAGCTCGACCTGCAACTGAACGTGAACAACCTGTTCAACCGCACCTACTTCGATCAGGCGTATCCGGCGCACTATGCGTCGATCGCGCCGGGCCGCTCGGCGTTCGTCACGCTGAACGCGCGCTACTGATCGATGGAGGCCGTATCGCTGAAGGCGCTCGCGTCGGTATCGCCGCGCGAATTCGCCGACATCCTGGCCGGGCCGCCGGAGCGCGCCGCCGCGTGGGTCGCGGCGGCGGCCGAGCACGGCATCGTCGATGCGCAGGCCGTCTACGGGCAATACCTGCTCGACGGGCACGGCGTCGCACGCGATCCGGCCGCCGCGTTCAACTGGTTCCGGCACGCGGCGCGAGCCGGCCACCCGATGGCGATGAACATGCTCGGACGCTGCTACGAGTTCGGCTGGGGCACGGCCGCCTGCGCGCCGGTCGCCGTGTACTGGTACCGGCTGGCCGCGCAGGCGGGCCTCGACTGGGGCATGTACAACTACGCGACCGCACTTGCCCTCGGCAACGGCGTCGACGAGCACCGCGCCGACGCGCTCGACTGGTTCCGCCGCGCGGCCGCGCTCGGCCATGCGAAATCGATCAACCTGATCGGCGGGTTCTACGAGGATGGGTGGGTCGTATCGGTCGATATCGAAGCCGCGTTCGACCACTATCGCCGTGCGGCCGAAGCCGGCGACTTCCGCGGCCAGTTCAACTATGCACGGCTGCTCGCCGAGCGCGGACGCGTCGACGAAGCGCTCGCTTGGCTCGCACGGGTGCCGGCCACCGCGACACCCGCGTTCATCGCGAAGATGCGCGCGTATCTCGTGTCGTCGCCGCTCGACGCTTTTCGTTCGGCGGCCATGCAACTGGCGCCGCACGCCATGGAATCCGCATCATGATGCTTCATATCCCCGGTGTACTAACCAAGGCGCAGGTCGCGCAATGCCGCGAGATGCTCGATGCCGCCGAATGGGTCGACGGCAACGCGACGTCCGGCGCACAGTCGGCGCTCGCGAAACGCAATCGGCAACTGCCGGAAGGCTCGCCGGCCGCGCGTGCGGTGGGCGATGCGATTCAGGACGCACTCGCCCGCCATCCGCTGTTCTTTTCGGCGGCGCTGCCGCTCAAGGTGTTTCCGCCGCTGTTCAATCGCTATGAAGGCGGCGAGACGTTCGGCACGCACGTCGACAACGCGATCCGGTTGCTGCGCGGCACGGATTTCCGCGTGCGCAGCGATCTGTCGGCGACGCTGTTTCTCGAGGAACCCGACGCATACGACGGCGGCGAACTGTGCGTCGAGGATACGTACGGCGTGCATCGCGCGAAGCTGCCGGCGGGCGATCTCGTGCTGTATCCGGCGTCGAGCCTGCATCACGTGACGCCGGTGACGCGCGGTGAGCGCGTGGCGTCGTTCTTCTGGATTCAGAGCATGGTGCGCGACGACGGTGATCGCACACTGCTGTTTCAGCTCGATACGCAGATTCAGGCGCTTTCCGCGGAAAAAGGGGCGAAGGACCCGGTGGTCATTTCGCTCACCGGGATTTATCACAACCTGTTGAGGAAGTGGGCGGATGCGTAGCGTGAGTCGGTCGCGCCCCGTCGAAAGACGGGTCCAAAACGACCTCGTCAAATGACCCTGCTCATATCGTGATGCCGCACACTCCCGTATCGAAATCGAATTCAAGGCGCGCGCACTCGAATACTTCCGGCTCGTCGAAGTGTCGGGCGAGGGATTGATCGTCACCGACCATGGCAAACCGACGTTCGAGATTCGGCCGTATCGCTCGCGCGAAGCTCATTCGGTGGACATATTGCGCGGTTCGGTCATGCGCTACGACAATCCTCTCGATCCGATTGCGAAAGAGGATTGGGAGACGTCGCGGTGATCGTGCTGGATACGCATGCATCGGTGTGGTGGGCAGTACGCGACTCGGCGCTCAGTTGACACTCGCGACGAAAAAATCCGCGCGTACGCGCACATCATGACGCTCTGGTAAGCGTCGCCTGCCCCGCCGCTCGAACCGAGGCGCATCTTCCACCAGACTCTGGCATATTGGCGATTCGTCTGACCAAAACGACCGCGGCCGCCGAACTCGACATGGGCTGCATACTCGATGCGACCGACCACGAATCATCCGGCGCCTGCTACACACATAACCCATTCATCAGCCGCGCGGCCGCGCGAAACCGCCAGTTCCTGATCGACGCGCTGACCCGCGCCGGCTTCACGAATTACCCGTCCGAATGGTGGCATTGGTCGTTCGGCGATCGCTATTGGGCCGTCATGCAGAACGAATCGCACGCAATTTACGGTCCCGTCGAGGAAAGCATGCTCGACGAAGCGTCGCGATGACGGTTTTCCCGATCCGACACGCGTGACTCGGTAACATCCTCACTTGCCGATCCCCGCGGGCTCCCGCACAATCGCAGCACCTGTCTCCCTCCCCCCGCGCCGATGTCCTATGCGTCACTCGCCACCGGCGTCCTGCTCGCCGGCGGCCTTGGTCAACGCTTCGACCCGAGCGGCCTGCACAGCAAGCTGCTCGCCCGGCTTCCCGACGGCACGCCGGTGGCGGTCGCCGCCGCGCGCCGTCTCGCGGCCGCCACCGCCGACGTGATCGCCGTCGTGCGTCCCGGCGCCGAAAAGCTTGCGATTCTGCTGAATGAAGCCGGCTGTCAGGTCGTCTATGCCCCCGATGCGTTGCGCGGGATGGGCGCAAGCCTCGCTGCCGGCGTCCGCACCACGCCCGATTCGAACGGCTGGCTCGTCGCGCTCGGCGACATGCCGTGGATCGCCGCTTCCACCTACGAAACCGTCACCCGCGCGCTCGAAGCCGACAACGCGTCGATCGTCGCGCCCGCGCATCGCGGCGTGCGCGGCCATCCGGTCGGCTTCGCCGCGCACCATTTCGATGCGCTCGCCGCCCTCGACGGCGACACGGGCGCCCGTGCGCTGTTCGCCAGCGTGCCGGTGACCCTGCTCGATGTCGACGATCCCGGCATCCTGCGCGACGTCGATACGCCGGCGGATTTGCGCTGACTTCGATGGTGCGGTTCTGCACGATTCCGCACGAACACCGTCAATGGACGAATTTCGCCGACGATCGTCCACCGGTCGCAAGAATCGCGCTGCAAACACGCGCCCGATTGGCTATAACGGAGACGAGGCGCATCCGCCGCGCCACCGCCGTCACGCACCGCGCGAGTTCTCCATGAGCGATCACACGACCCCGACGCCCGAGCCACCGGCCGACCCGAACCGCGATCCGGAAGACGATCCGTTCGCGTCGCCGCCCGGTCATCACGACAATCCGCAGCAACCGGACGGGCCGCCGAGCAAGGACCCGGTCTAGCCGCGCGCCGGCCGCGCCGCGACTTCAGTCCGCGACTTCCGTGACGCGATCTAGCGCGCCGTATACCCGCCGTCGATCGGCAACGACACGCCGCTGATCATCGACGCCGCATCGCTCAGCAAAAACAGGATCGGTTCGACGACCTCCTCCGGCTCCGCGAACCGGCCGAGCGGAATCGCGGCCAGCATCGGCGCCCGCTTTTCCGGTTCGCTCCACGCGAACTGCGCCATCGGCGTGAGCGTGACGGTGGGGTTCACGCTGTTCACACGAATGCCGTGCGGCCCGAGTTCGATGCA
This sequence comes from Burkholderia sp. IO2, assembly GCF_029522185.1. NCBI lineage: Bacteria > Pseudomonadati > Pseudomonadota > Betaproteobacteria > Burkholderiales > Burkholderiaceae > Burkholderia > Burkholderia sp. IO2. Next base: position 14,329 of record NZ_JAKWFH010000050.1, read on the forward strand.
CAGCACGCGCGTGATCGCGTCCATCGCCGCCTTCGACGCGCAATAGCTCAAATGCGCGGGCAGCCCGACGAGCGCGGCCTGGCTCGACACGTTGACGATGCTGCCCCGTGCGTGCGCCGCGCCGCGTCCGTCGCGCTCGATCATCCTGCGCGCCACGGCCCGCGCGACGAGCGCCGCGCCGCGCGCATTGACGGCCATCACACGATCGAACTGCGCGGCGCCGACCTCGAGCGCCGGTTCGAGCGACGCGATCCCCGCGCAATTGACGAGGCCGTCGAACGCCTCGTACGCGGCGAGTGCGGCATCGATCGATTGCTCGTCACCGCCGACGTCCAGGCGCAACGTATCGCACGCAATCTCGCCGGCGAGCGTGTCGAGCGCGACCATGTCGCGCCCCGCCGCGACGACGCGCGCGCCCGCTTGCGCCAGCGCGACCGCGCAGGCGCGGCCGATTCCGCTCGACGCGCCCGTGACGAGCACCGTTGCCCCGCTGAAATCGAATCGTGTGTTCATGATGAGGTGCCCAGCCTGTGCATGATCGGCTTGAGTGCCGGATACAACGCCGTATAGAGCGAAAAACGCGCGTCGTACGTGTTCGCACGCTCGGCATCGGGCCGTGCGCGCTCGACGAGCGTGACCCAGCCGCCCTGCGCGTCATCGTCCGACACGAGCCCTGCGCCGACGCCCGCAAGCAGCGCGGCGCCCATCGCGGCTTCGACGTCCTGCTCGATCGTCCACACCGGAAAACCCGTCACGTCCGCGATGATCTGCATCCACAGCGCCGAATGCGCGGCGCCGCCGACGACGATCAACCGATCGTCCAGCGCCGCCGCGCCCCGGCGGCCGGCCTCGATGTTGTGACGCAACGCGAACGCGACGCCTTCGAGCACCGCTCGATAAAGATGCGCACGCGTGTGCGCGAGACTCAGCCCGACGAACGCGCCGCTCGCCTTCGCATCCCATACCGGGCTGCGCTCGCCCATCAGATACGGCAGGAACAGCACGCCGTCGGCGCCGGCCGGCACACGCTCGGCCGCCTCCTCGAGCAGCACGTGCGGATCGCCGTGCGGCAACAGGCGCGCCGCGTCGGTTTCCGCGTGGCAGAACTGGTCGCGAAACCACGCGACGGATGCGCCGGCCGCGATCGCACCGCCGAACACGTACAGGTCGCGCTGCCCGTTGAACACGTGCGGCATGCTGACGAGGCCGTGCCGCGCATCGACGTGCCGGTTCACGTAGCCCCAGCACATGCTGGTGCCGATCATCGCGACGTGCTGCCCGGTGCGCGTCGCGCCGGCGGCGAAGGTCGCCACCGCCGCATCGACGCCGCCCGCGACGACCGGCGTGCCGGCCGGCAGCCCGAGTTGCGCGGTCCATTGCGACAGCAGGCCGCCGACGACGTCCGTCGAATCGACCAGCCGCTCGGGCATCATCGTCGCCGGAATGCCGAGCATGTCGAGCGCGTCGTCGGACCACTCGCGGCGCGCGACGTCGTACACGCCGCCGATATTGCCGGCCGAACTGTGATCGACCGCGACTTCACCGGTCAGCAGGTAGATCACATACGCGTTCGGCGGCAGGAAATAGCGCACGTTCGCCCACACGTCCGGCCGCTGGTCGCGCAGCCACAGCATCTTGGTGAAGCCGTAGTAGCTGTCGACGCCGTTGCCGGTGATCACGCGCAGCCGCTCGACGTTCACGTGTTCGTCTACCCAGTCGACTTGCGCGGTCGCGCGCCGGTCCATCCAGATCAGGCACGGATGCAGCGGCCGCATGTCGCTGTCGACCGGGATGCCCGAGCCGCCGTACAGGCTGCTCACGCACACCGCCCGGATCGCGTCGGCCGGCACGCCCTGCGCGCGCGCGTCGCTCACGCAGCCGCCGATGCAGTCGAGCACCGCGTCGAACCACACCTGCGGCCACTGCTCGGCCCACAGCGGGCGCGGCGTATCGGGCTGGTAGCCGGCCGAGCGCCGCGCGACGATCGTGCCGTGCCGGTCGACCAGCAGCGCCTTGGTGCTCTGCGTGCCGATATCGACGCCTATGACGTATTCCATGATGTCTCCGGTGAGGCGCACGCCGGCCGTCAGCGGGCCGGCTTCAGCAGCACCTTGATCGATTCGGGCGATTTCGCGACGCGGATCGCGTCGTCCCAGTCCTCGAGCGCGAAACCGTGCGTGACGATGCCTTTCGACGTGACGAGCCCGCGCGCGAGCAGGTCGATCGCGACCGGATAGCAGTATGGCCCGAGGTGCGCGCCGCGTACGTCGAGCTCCTTGCGGTCGCCGATGATCGACCAGTCGACGGTCGCATCCTCGCCGAACACGCTGAACTCGACGAAGCGGCCGAGCTTGCGGATCAGGTCGAGCCCCTGGTTCACGCCGACCGGCGCGCCGGTCGTCTCGATGTACACGTCGCAGCCATAGCCGTCGGTGAGCGCGCGGACGATCTCGCGCGCGTCGTCGCGCTTCGGGTTGATCGTCACGTCGGCGCCATACTGCCGCGCGAGCTCGAGCCGTTCGTCGATCAGGTCGATCACGACGAGCTTCTTCGGCGTCTTCAGGTGCGCGACCTGCGTCATCATCAGCCCGAGCGGGCCCGCGCCCGCGATCACGACGACGTCGTCGAGCTGCACGTCGCCGCGGTTCACTGTGTGGATCGCGCACGACAGCGGCTCGATGATCGCCGCATCCTCGAGCGATACGCCGAGCGGAATCCTGTGGACGATCGCGGTCGGCGGAATGCGCATGTACTCGGCCATCCCGCCGTCGGCCACCTCGCGCTGAAAGCCGAAGATGTTGTGCACTTCGCACATCCAGTACTGGCCCGACTTGCAGTAGCGGCACTTGCCGCACGGCACGATCTGCTCGGCGATCACGCGATCGCCCAGCGCCACGCCGAAATGCTCGGCCGCGCCGTCGCCGAGCGCTTCGACGTAGCCGAAGAATTCATGTCCCGGGATCACCGGCGCCTTCACCCACGGGCTGGGGCCGCCCCAGAACATCTTGGCGCCGGTGTAGCACTTGCAGTCGCTCGCGCAGATCCCGCACGCGGCGATGCGGATCACGAGCTCGTTCACGCCGGGGCTCGGCTTCGCGACCTGTTCGACGCGATAGTCCTCGGGGCCGTGGCAGACGACCGCGGTCATGCGCGGCTGGGCTTCGGGTGTCGTCATGAGTTGTCTCTCTCCTGAGTGATTCGGATAACCGATGATTTTTTCATTACCGCGATCGTTCGCGGCTGATGTAGATCGCGAGCAGGATGATTCCGCCCTTGATCACGTTCTGCACATACGGGTTCACGCCGATCATGTTGAGCCCGTTGTTGAGCACGCCGAGCAGCAGCGCGCCGACCAGCGTGCCGAGGATCGCGCCGCGCCCGCCGGAGATCGACGTGCCGCCCATCACGACCGCCGCGATCGCGTCGAGCTCGAAACCCACCCCCGCATTCGGCTGCCCGCTCATAAGGCGCCCGGTCAGCACGATCGCGGCGAGCGCCGACGTGAGCCCGGCCAGCGTGTAGACGATCAGTTTCACGCGCGCGACCCGCACGCCGGTGAGCCGCGTCGCCTGCTCGTTACCGCCGATCGCGTACACGTAGCGACCGAACGGCATCCGGTCGAGCAGCAGCCACGCGATCGCATAGACCACCAGCATGATCAGCACCGGCGCCTGGATGCCGAGCACCTTGCCGCTGCCGAAGAACGCGACCCAGTCGGGCAGCCCGTCGATCGGATAGCCGCCCGTGTAGATCAGCGCGAGGCCGCGCGCGATGCCCATCGTCGCGAGCGTGACGATGATCGGCGGCATTCCCGCGAACGCGACGAACACGCCGTTCAGGAAGCCGAAGCCGAGGCCGACCGCGATGCCGATCGCCAGCGCGGCGACCGCGTTGACGCCCGCGACCATCAGCCCGGCCGCGAGCGTGCCCGACAGCGCCATCACCGAGCCGACCGACAGGTCGATCCCGCCGGTCAGGATCACGCAGGTCATGCCGACCGCGATGATCGCGTTGATCGACACCTGGCGCAGCACGTTCTCGAGGTTCGCGGCGGACAGGAAGCTCGGGCTCGCGATCATCATCGCGATGCACACGACGATCAGGCCGACGAGCGGATAGAACAGCGTCGAGCGGCGCAACTGCGCCCACATCGCGCGCGGCGGCGGCGCGTCGCCGGCCGTGGCCGCGAGCGTCGTGGAAGGCGTGGAAGAAGAATCAGGCAGGTTCATGGGTCGCTCCTCGCGTGCCGGCCGTGGCATAGGTCATGACCGTGTCGGGATCGATCTCGTCGCCGGCGAGCGTCGCCTCGATGCGGCCCTGCCGGAACACGGCGACGCGATCGCACATGCCGACGATTTCCGGCAACTCGGACGAGATCATGATGATGGCGTAGCCGCGCGCGGTGAGTTCGCGCATCAGCCCGTAGATTTCGGCTTTCGCGCCGACGTCGATGCCGCGCGTCGGCTCGTCGAAGATCAGCACCGACGTGTGATGGTTCAGCCAGCGCGCGATCACGACCTTCTGCTGGTTGCCGCCGGACAGCGTCGCGACCTCGGTGTGGATCGACGGCGCCTTCACGCCGACGCGCCGCATCACGTCGTGCGTGGTGCGCGCCTCGCCGCGCCGGTCGATCAGCCAGCGCATCGACCGGTACTTGCCGAGGTTGTTCAGCGAGATGTTGTCGCGAATCGAGAACGACGTGACGAGCCCTTCCGTCTTGCGGCTTTCCGGCAGGATGCCGATGCCCGCGCGCAGCGCGTCGGCCGGATCGGCGAGCTTCGCCGCCGCGCCGCGTACGCGCAACTCCTTGCGATGCGCACGCGTCGCGCCGATCACCGCGAGCGCGGTTTCCGTGCGGCCCGAGCCGACCAGGCCGGCAAAGCCGAGGATCTCGCCGGCCCGCAGCGCGAAGCGGTTCACCGGGCCGTCGCGCTCGATCTGCAGCGCGTCGACCTCGAGCACGGCCGGCGCGTCGGCCGGCAGCGCAGGTTTCGGCGGAAAGCTGCTTTCGATCCGGCGGCCGACCATCATCCGCACCAGTTGCTCGACGTCGGTGCGCGCGACCTCGGTCGTCGCGACGTACTGGCCGTCACGCAGCACCGTGATGCGGTCGCACACCGCGAAGATCTCGTCGAGGTGATGCGAGATGAAGATCATCGCGACGCCCTGCCGCTTCAGCTCGCGCATGATCGCGAACAGGTGTTCGGCCTCGGCCGGCGTCAGCGTGGCGGTCGGTTCGTCGAGGATCAGGATGCGCGCGTCGAGCGACAGCGCCTTGCCGATCTCGACGAACTGCTGCTGCGCGACCGACAGCGTGCGGATCGGCGCGTCGAGATCGATCGCCACGCCCAGGCGCGCGAAGATGGCCGCGGCCGCCGCGCGCATCCGCTTGCGGTCGCGCGCGCCCCAGCGGTTGCGCAGCTCGCGGCCGAGGAACAGGTTGTCGACGGCATCGAGGTGCGGAATCAGGCTGAATTCCTGGAATACGATGCCGACGCCGGCCGCGACCGCGTCGTGATAGTCCGCGAAATGGCGCGCGGCGCCGTCGATCTCGATCGTGCCGGCATCCGGCTGGTGGATGCCGCACAGGATCTTCATCAGCGTCGACTTGCCCGCGCCGTTCTCGCCGAGCAGCGCATGGATCTCGCCGCGCGCGATCTGCAGATCGATGTCGGACAGCGCCTTCACGCCGGGAAAGCTTTTCGTGATGTGGCTGAGCCTGAGTATCGTGTCCATCGGCTTCTCCGTGCGAAGGGCGTCGGCCGCGCCGCCGCCCTTCGCGTCGCGTCGCACGTCGTTCACCAGCTGAAACCCTTCGCGTTGCCGCGATCGACGACCTTCACGTCGACGGGAATCGCCTTCGGCACCGTCGCGCCCCACTTGCGCGCAATCGCGATGCCGAGCGCGATGCGCACCTGGTCGGCCGGAAACTGCGCGGTCGTCTCGATGAACTTCGAGTTCGGCTTCTGGATCGCGGCGATCGCCTCGGGCGCGCCGTCGACGCTCGTCAGCTTGATGTCCTTGCCGGAACCCTCGATCGCGGCGAGCGCGCCCATCGAGCCGCCGTCGTTCACGCTGAAGAGGCCCTTCAGGTTCGGATGCGCGGAGATCATGTTCTCGGTGACCGACAGCGCGGTCGCGCGCTCCTGCTTGCCGTTCTGCGTGTCGACGAGCTTCACGTTCGGAAATTTCGCGAGCCCGGCCTTGCAGCCGCGCACGCGCTCGAGAATCGGCACGACCGGAATGCCGTCGAGGATCGCGACCTCGCCGCTGCCGCCGATCGCCTTCGCGAGGTATTCGCACGACATCACGCCCGCGTCGTAATTCTTCGAGCCGACGAACGAATCGACCGGGCCGTTCGCGTTCGCATCGACCGCCACGACGACCGCGCCGGCCTTCTTCGCCTGCGTGATCGCCGACTGGATGCCGGTCGAATCGGTCGGGTTCACGAGCAGGATGTCGATCTTCTTCTGCAGCATGTCCTCGACGTCGCTCACCTGCTTGCTGACGTCGTGATGCGCGTCGGTGACGACGACCTGCGCGCCGATCGATGCGGCCGCGTCGTTCAGCGCCTTCTGCATCGTCACGAAATACGGGTTGTTCAGTTCCTGGAACGTCATGCCGATCCGCAGCGGCGCGGCATGCGCGGCGGCGGGCAACAGGGCCGCGACGGCGAGCGCGGCAACGGCCGCCAGGCGGGCGGCGCGACGGGGGGATGAAGCGGGCGATGCGTGCGTCATGACGGTGTCTCCTGAATTGTGTGCAGCTTTTTCGTGGGTGAATGCGCCCCTCGCGACGTGAACGGCGCGATCGGCGGGGTGAAACGGTTAGGAAAACTCAGGCGAGCAACGGCCCGGCGATCATCCGGGCTGCGGCACGAGCTCCGGGGCGCCGGGCGTCAGCACGCGCGGCGGCAGCGGATTGCCGGTCGGCGCCGCATGCAGCGCCAGCTCGCGGCTGCGCGCGTTCAGGCGCTGCAGCGCGCGGAATTCGGACGGCGCCATCCCCTTCACCGCGCGGAACTGGCGGTTGAAGTTCGACACGTTGTTGAAGCCGGCCTGGAAGCAGATATCGGTGATGCTCGCGTCGTCGGCGAGCAGCATCTGGCACGCGGATTCGATCCGCAGACGATTCACGTACTGGACGAACGGCATGCCGGTGTGGCGATGGAACGCGCGCGAGAACGCGCTGACGCTCTGCCCGGTCAGTTGCGCGAGATCGGATTCGCGCAGCTCGGACGCGAGGTTCTTGCCGATATACGACAGCGCATGACTGAGCCGCGTCGGCGTGACATCGGCCTGGTCGTACGCGGGGCTCGCGAGCAGCGTGCGTTCGGCCGCGCCGCACAGCCGTTCGAGGATCGTCATGAACAGCGCGATGCGGCGCATCCCGCGCGCGGTCAGCAACGCATCGAACAGCGGGGCGATCGCGGCGCTCGTCGCCGCGTCGAAGCCGACCCCGCGCCGCGCATCGTCGAGCAGCGCCTGCGCGTCGCGGCATTCGGGGAACGCGTCCATGCAGCGGCGCACGAACGACGGATCGAACTGGATCACGAGATTGCGGCGCTCGACGGTTTCGCCTTCGGCCATGTCGCTGACCCAGTTGTGCGGCAGGTTCGGACCGAGCAGCACGAGATGGCCGGGGCCGAACGAGCCGATGTGATCGCCGACGAAATACTTGCCGTGCGTCGCGACGATCAGGTGCAGCTCGAATTCGGGATGGAAATGCCAGCGGATCGTGCGATACGGATAGCCATGCGACCAGACCTTGAACGACTCGTCGCGTCGCACTTCGACCACTTCGAGATCGGGGTGCATCATGTTGGCGTCTCCATTCCCATGGTTCGCTGGCCGGCCTGTTCGGCGGTGCGCGCATCGCCGCGTGTCTCGCGCGGCGATGCGACCGGTCGCATGGGAAGCAATGTAGGTCGATCGAGCGCGCGGCTCCACCAACTTTACGCCTGATTTCCGATACTTTTTTGCGCAATCCGGCCATAAACGGTGCCAGACGGCAAATTTGTTGCAGCGCGGAACGGCGCGGACGGCCGCCCGCGCCGGCTTACGCCGCCGCGTGCTCGCGCGCCGTGCGCACCTCGTACGTCTTCAGGTGGTTGTACGCGATCCGCAGCAGCGACAGCGTATCGGCCGACTGCGGGTCGCGCCGCGCGAGCAGGTCGCCGATCACGTGATCGGCTTCGACGCGCGCGTGGTTCTCGACGTCGCGCAGCATCGACGCGGTCAGCGGCGACGGCGTCAGCACCATCCGCTGCATCCGCTCGCTGGCCGCCGCGTCGGGCCGGTGGCCGTTGTATTCCGCGATCGCGCTGCATTCCGCGAGCATCGTTTCGAGCAGGCGGCGGCCGTCCGGCGCGGCGAGAATGTCGCCGATCGACCCGCGAAACAGCGACGTGCTCGCGGCGAGCGTCGCGAGGAACACCCACTTCTCCCACATCCGCGCGGCGATGTCGTCGCTGAGCGTGGCATCGAAGCCCGCGCCGCCGAGCACGTCGGCCACCGCGCGTACGCGCGGCGATTCGCCGCCGGCCAGCTCGCCGAACGACACGCCGTGCGTGTCGTTCAGGTGCACGATGCGCTGCTCGCGATCGAGCGTCGCCGCGATCACGCACAACCCGCCGAGCACCTGCGCGGCGCCGAAGCGCTCGCGCAGCACGTCGAGGTGGCGCATCCCGTTGAGCATCGGCAGGATCAGCGTCTGCGGCCCGACGAACGGCGCGAACGACGCAATCGCGTCGTCGAGGCTGTACGCCTTGCAGCTCAGCAGCACGAGGTCGAACGGCGCGACGCCCGCGCCCGCGTCGCCCGCGCGCACGGTCTGCACGTTCGCAAGCGTCAGGTCGCCGCGCGGGCTGCGGATCAGCAAGCCATCGCGGGCGAGCGCCGCGGCGCGGCCGTCGCGCACCAGGAACGTCACGTCGCGCCCCGCCGCGGCCAGCCGGCCGCCGAAGTATCCGCCGACCGCGCCGGCCCCTACCACCAGAATCCGCATCGTTGCCTCCTTTCGGTTTGGTTCGGCGTCGCGCCGCCGCCCGTGCGGGCGCGGCGCGCACGCCATCGCCCGACAGTATAGCGGCCGCTGTTATGCATATGCATAGATGCCCGCGCTTGCGTCCTGGGCATGCGGAAATGGCCGCCTCTAAGGGATTTCCCGTCTACGGCGACACGCATGGCGCGCCGTCAAGAGACTTATCCCGTCACGCCGACCCGGCGAGCTTCCACGACTGACCGACCTCCTACCATGCGCACTCTCTCCCTGAATCAGAAACTCGCCTCGATGATCGTCATCCTGTGGCTCGGCCTGCTCGTGATCGCCGGGCTGGGCGCATGGCAGACCCGTACCTCGATGATCGCGGATCGCCGCGATCAGCTCGCGTCGCTGGTCGCGCAGGCCGCGAGCGTGACCGATCACTACTACAAGCTGTCGCAGCAGAACGCGCTGCCGGAAGCCGAAGCGAAACAGAAGGCGCTCGAGGCGATCGCCGCGATGCGCTACGGTGCAGACGGCTATATCTCGATCAACGATTCGAAGCCGGTGATCGTGATGCATCCGATCAAGTCCGATCTCAACGGCAAGGACGTGTCGAATTTCACCGATCCGAACGGCCAGCACCTGTTCGTCGAGATCGTGAAGGCCGGCAACGCGGAAGGCGGCAAGGGTTTCGTCGAATATCTGTGGCCGAAGCCTGGCGCGGACAAGCCGCAGGACAAGACCAGCGCCGTGCAACGCTTCGCGCCGTGGGACTGGTATCTCGTGACCGGCATGTACATGAACGACGTGCGCTCGGCGGTGCTCGCGAGCGTCGGCCGCTGGCTGGCGATGACGGCCGTGCTCGGTGCAATCGCGACCGCCGTGATGGTGCTGGTGCTGAAAAGCGTGCGCGCGAACCTCGGCGGCGAGCTCGAAGTGGCGCTCGACGCCGCGCAGCGCATCGCGCAGGGCGACCTGACCGCGCGCGTGACCGTGAAGCACGACGATCGCGGCAGCCTGCTGCACGCGCTGCACACGATGCAAGGCGGGCTGATCGACATGGTGTCGCGTGTCCGGATGGGCACCGAGAACATCAACGTGGGCGCGAGCGAGATCGCCTCCGGCAACACGGACCTGTCGCAGCGCACCGAGGAACAGGCGGCCGCGCTCGTGCAAACCGCGTCGAGCATGGACGAGATGACCGCGAACGTGAAGCAGAACGCGGACAGCGCCGCGCAGGCCGCGTCGCTCGCCGGCCAGGCCGCGCAGGTCGCGACGCGCGGCAGCGAAGTGGTCGACGACGTCGTGCGCACGATGAACGAGATCACCGACCGCTCGCACAAGATCGGCGACATCATCGGCGTGATCGACGGGATCGCGTTCCAGACCAACATCCTCGCGCTGAACGCGGCCGTGGAAGCGGCCCGCGCGGGCGAACAGGGCCGCGGCTTCGCGGTGGTCGCGGCCGAAGTGCGATCGCTCGCGCAACGCTCGGCGACGGCGGCCAAGGAGATCAAGTCGCTGATCGTGTCGTCGAACGAGACGGTCCAGCACGGCGCGACACTCGTCACGCATGCAGGCGAGACGATGGCCGAGATCGTGCAGTCGGTGCGGCGCGTGAACGAGATCCTCGACGAAATCAGCCACGCATCCCGCGAACAGAGCGCCGGGATCGAGCAGGTCAACCGCGCGGTGGGCGAGATGGACCAGGTCACGCAACAGAACGCGGCGCTCGTCGAACAGGCCGCGGCAGCCGCGCATTCGCTGCGCGATCAGGCCGAGGCGCTGCGCGACGCGGTGACGCGGTTCGCGTTGCCGGCCTGACGGCGCCCCGCCCGGGCCCCTCACGCCGCGCTGCCCGCCCGCAGCGCGGCCTCCCCGCTCCCGAGCCCCAGCCCCGCCGCGCGCTGAATCAGCTCGACGTCGTTGTTCGCGCCGAGCTTCTTCATCGCGCTGATCTTCTGCGCGCTGACCGTCTGCTTGCCCTTGCTCAGGCGCTGTGCGATCGTCTTGATCGGCACGCCCGACAGGTACAGTCGAATCACCTCGATCTCGCGCGCCGACAGCTTCACGGGCGGGTCGCCGCGCGTGCCGAGCGCATCGACCGCGCGCCGGACGGACGGCGACAGATAGGCGCCGCCGCTGTAACTCGAATGGATCGCCGTGACGATGTGGCCGACCTCGTCGAGCTTGCTGACGACGCTCACGTGGCCAATCCCCAGGATCGAGCGGAAGATCAGCGGATTCTCGTTGGCGACCAGCGCGACGATCCCGACGTTCGGCCGCATGCGGCGCAGCCAGTCGAACAGCGCGAGGCCGTCCATCTGCTCGTCGCCGGGAATCGCATAGTCGACCAGCACGACGTCGCAGTCGACGCCGCCGAGCGACGCGACCAGTTCGGCCGCGCTCCGGTAGACCGCGACGAGCTCGATCGCGCAGGTGCTGCCTGCGATCTGCTCGATGCCGGCCAGCGTCAACGGCCAGTCGTACGCGACGACGATGCGAACATTGAATTTCCTCATGCGCAGTTCCTGGTAATTCACCGGCCGCGCCACGCGAAAGGCGTCGGCCGGTTGGGCGTTGAAAGGACGTTCAGGCTACTTTTAGCCTGAACGTCGATTCTATGAACGTACGCAAGGACGCGATATCGGACGGCGTACGAATTGGCCGCCGCAGACGTAATACGGGTTTGATATTTGCACCGGTCCGACGCCCGGCGGCCGGCGGTCGATTGCAGCGGCATCGGCCCGACGGCCAGGGTCGCGCGCCGCGCGGCCGGTCAGCAGGTAAAATTGCGCGTTTGCATGCCACCCCGGCCCGCCGGCGGCGAGCGACGCGCCGCTGCCGGCCGCGCGCCCCGCCCGTTCGCCGGCTTGCCCGTACCGCCCGCTTTCCTCATGACCGATTCCGACCTGCAATCCGACGACACCTCCATCCACGAAGACGGCCTCTGGCGCGACAACGGCTGGACGGCCCGCATCATCAAGAACGAAGACGACGACGGCTGGGCCGTCGAGATGGTCAAGGACGGCGAGTCCGAGCCCGCGCTCGTCGGGCCGTGGACCATGGGCCGCGACAAGAAGAACCCGAAGCCGATGGACGCGAACGCGTTCCGCACGCTCGTGAAAACCGCGACCGAAGTGCTGATGCGGCACGAACAGCAGCGGCGCGCGCTGCTGCACAAGGAAGTGACGGTGCAGGACGAAGCCGGGCAGGATGTGTCGGTGACGCTCGACATCGTGCCGGACGAGTTCGAGCCGTATGCACAGCTCAAGGCATTCGATCCGTATGGCGAGCTGCTGGCCGACGCGAAGGTGTCGGCCGGGTTCAAGCTCAACAAGGCCAGCGCCGAACGCTGGGTCGCCTCGGGCTTCGATCGGCCTGCCTGAGCCCGCACGGCGCGCCGAAGCGCGATTAGGCGCCGGCGCCGCGCTCCGCGCGCGCGAGCCGGCGTGCGGCCAGCTTGCGCCGCACGAGCTGCTCGAACTGCTGCGTCGCGACCTCCGGGTCGCGCGCGGCGAGGCCCAGCAGGTTGCGCGCGAGCTGGATCGGCGTCAGCACGATGCCCCACGGCAGCCCCCACCAGCCGAGCGTGGCCGATGCGAGCAGCGCGAGCGCCTGCTTCCTGCGCCCGCAGCGGCGGCAGCACACGTGGCGCCGCGTGGCCCAGCGCGTGACGAACAGGAGCGACACGACGCGATGCGACGCGTGAACGTCGACCGGCCGCCCTTCTCGCAGGCAGATCGGGCATGGCCCGTAGCGCCAGTCGTCGACGTACTGCCGGACCTTCGCGTCGGGCACCCGTTCGGCCTCGACGACGACCGGATGCGCGTGCGCGCATGCCAGGCCGCAATAGCGGCGCCCGTCGATCGACTGCCCGCCGAGCAGGAACGTCCTGCCGCAGTGACTGCACTCTGCCACGATGACCTCGGATGAACGTGATGCGCCGCGTGCCGGTCGCGCGCACCTCGATGCGCGCGTGCCGGCCGGGCCATTTCATGTTTTAACGGCCGCCGCCGCGACGTCTTGAGCGGTCGCGCGCCATGGCGCGTCAGCTGTGCAGCCCGTGCGCGATCATCAGACGGTACAGCGTCGCGCGCGAGATGCCGAGCTCCGCCGCGACGTCCGCATGCTGGTGGCGGTGACGCAGCAGCGTTTCCTCGATCGCGTGCCGCTCGGCCTGCCGGCGCGCCTGCGCGAGTGTCGGCGGCCGCAGCGACGTGTACGGATGCAGCTCGAGATCGGCGGCCGAGATCAGCGGGCCGCTCGTCATCACGACCGCGAAGCGGATCCGGTTGATCAGTTCCCGCACGTTGCCGGGCCACCGATAGTTGTGGATCGCCTCGATCGCGCACGGCGTGAAGCCGCGAATCCGGTACGAGCCGTCGTCGCGATAGCGCCGCAACACGTCGTCGGCGAGCAGCATGATGTCGCGGCCGCGCATGCGCAGCGGCGGCTCGTCGATCCGCAGCACGCACAGGCGGTAGTACAGGTCGGCGCGAAATCGCCCGGCCTGCATCGCGGCTTCGAGATCGACGTGCGTGGCCGACACGATCCGCACGTCGACCGGAATCGAAGCATGGCCGCCCAGCCGCTCGATCTTGCCTTCCTGCAGGAACCGCAGCAGGCTCGCCTGGCTCTCGAACGGCATGTCGCCGATTTCGTCGAGAAACAGCGTGCCGCCGTGCGCGGACTCGATGCGGCCGATCTTGCGCTGGTGCGCGCCGGTAAACGCGCCGCGCTCGTGGCCGAACAGTTCGGCCTGCAGCAGCGTCGTCGGGATGGCCGCGCAGTTCACGGCGACGAACGGTGCATCGGCACGCGACGACTGCCGGTGGATCGCCGCCGCCGTCAGCTCCTTGCCGGTGCCGGATTCGCCGGCGATGAACACGCTCGCGTCGGTGTTCGCGACCTTGCGGATCGTCGCGAACAGCCGGCGCATCGCGCCGCACGCGCCGATCATCGCGCCGTCGGGCGGCGCGGCCTCCGCGGCCGGGTCGCCGTCCGCGAGCTCGAGCATCCCGTATGCATGGCCGACGAGATAGCCGATCGTCGTGTAGGCCGCCGCATTGCGCACGTAGTCGAAGCAGCAATGGCGGATCAGCCGCGCGATCGTGATGTTGCGCAGCCGCTCGCCGTCGGCGAGCGCGACCCAGCCGACGCGCGGGTCACGCAGCAGCGTCTCGAACGACGCGACGTCAGGCGACGCGAAGCTGCCGAAATCGACGATGCCCGCATGCGGACGGTTCGCCTTGACGAGATTCAGCGCGTCCGCGACGGTTTTGGCGCGCCACACTTCCCAGCCGCGCGCCGCGAGCACGTCGACGAGCGCGGCATCGTGCTGCTGCGACAGGTAGACGAGCGGCCGCGACGGCGCGACATGATTGCGCCGGACCGCGAGGAACGGCAGCGTGCTCACCTCCCGTTCGACATCCTCCGCGCCCGACATGCTGAGCTGACAGCAATGGTTCACGATTGCCTCGCCGCATAAGGTTGTGTGTCGGAGCGGCCGTTGCCCGATCGCGCGCGGCGGGGCCCGTGGTCCCGCGGCGCGGCGCCGCTCCGTCCTCGAATCGATGTCGCGTCATCCGATGCGTCAGCGGCAGAACACGACGCGCTGCGTGTAGATCTGCGGCTCGATGACGGGTTTCGCCGATCCGTTGAGATCGTCGCGATAGGCGCGGTAGGTCTTGCCGTTTACCGTCACGTCCGACGCGCGGGCCGTCTCGATCTTGTCGAGCCCGGTATGCCGCCATTCGTTCACCCGGTCCGCCGCGGTGACGCTCGACTCGCCCGCGATCTTCTGCGTGATCGCGCTGCCGTCGCTCCACGGCTGCGTCTGCATGTCCTCGGTGTGCTGCATCGCGCCGACCGTCTTGCCGGTCGACTTCGGCCCGGTCTGCGCGTCGAACGGCGCGCCGCGGCCGTACACCGGCGATTGCCACGACGGCGCGTGACCGGCTTCCGGCACCATGTAGACCATCTGCGGGTCGCCGATCATCATCATCGGCGCGCATGCCGTGTTGTCGGGACGGCCGAGTGTCGACAGCGCCTGCTGGACGCTCGCGGCGTTCGCGAGGGTCTGCTCGCTCAGGATGACGAAGACCGCGGGATTCTGGAAAACCGACTGCGCAGCGGCCTGCACGCTGGCCAGCAACAAAGCGACCAAAAAGATCCTCATGATTGAGGCCTCCTTGCATCCTCGTCACGCAAAAAGAGGTGTTGACCTCGGGGATGGGCACAACACCCGTCAAACCGGAAAAGACGGTCGGGCATCGGGCCGAACGCCTGCCGTGCGACCCGCGCTCCGGTCGCACGGCAAACCGGCCCGCATGCTCACGACGAGGTACTCGTCGAGATGACGGTCGGCGCCGGCGCGACCGGTGCTGCCGGTGCGGCCTGCTGGTCGACCGTGGCGGGTGGCAACGCTTGCGCCGGATCGGTCAGCGCCGGCGTGCCGGCGGCGGCTTGTGCAGCCGCCGTGCCAGCGGCTTCGACCGCGTCCGGCACTTTCGCGTCGGCGGCCGGCAGGTCGGCGGGCGCCGCGGCAACGGCAGGCTGCGCGGGCTCCGGTGCTGGCGCTTCGGCGGCTGCCTGCGGCGCGGGCTCGGCAGCCTTCGCGTCGGCGGCCGGCGCCGCGACGACGGCTGCCGCCGGCATCGGTTCGGCCACCGGCTCACCCGCGGCTTGCGCGGCGTCGGTCGCGGCGGGCATCGGCTCCGGGGCCTTGTCGGCGACCGGCGGGACCTGCTCCGGCGCCTGGTCGGCCACGGCCGGCGCGGGCTCGGGCGCCTTGTCCGCGACCGGCTGCGCGGGCTCCGGCGCCTTCGTATCGGCGACCGGTGCGGCGGGCGCGGGCGATGCCTTGTCTGCCGCTGCCGGCGCGGTGATGACGGCTGCCGCCGGCACGGCGGCCATTGCGGCCGCCGGTACCACCGACGCGGCAGGTGCCGCGGCGACGGCAGGCGCGGCAGCAGCAGCCGGTGCCGCGGCCGCCGGAACTGCGGCGGCAACCGTCGGCACTGCGACGGCCGGAGCAGCCGCGGCGACGGCCGGAGCCGCGGCGACCGGCGCCATCACCGGTACCGGCACCGAAACGGGCGCCGCGCGCATCGACGTCGTCTCGATCGGGCGCGTCGGTGCGGGCGCCGGCGCGGCCGAGCCGAGCGGCGGCAGGCCCATCCGGTCGCGCACGATCGGATCGCGATACTTCACGTCGTCCGCGACGGTCGCTTCGACGCTGGGCGCCACGTTCGAACGCGCGAGCGGCGCGGTCGTGCCCGGGCACAGGTGCCCGGTCGCTTCCACCGCGCGCCGGTTCGCATCGCTCTGGCAGAGCAGCGCGAGCGCCACGTCGGTCAGCCCCATCGCGCGAAATTCACGCGCATCGAGACGCCGCACGCAGGCCTGGTCGACCAGCGTCGTGCCGCCCGTCGCGCCGAACCCCGGGAACGACACGCCGACGCTCACCGAGCCCATGCAGGTATCGGACAGCGTGGTCGTGAGGCCGGGCGCCTGGATCGACGGGTTCGTCTTGATCGTCTGCGTGCCCGAGTAATTGACGTTTTCCGTCGCCTGGGTGTTGTACGGGCTGGTGCCGGGTGCGCCGGCCGCGAGCGCGTTCGTGCTCTGCGGCGTCACGTTGCCGCCGGCCGTGCTGGACGGCAGCGTCACGTTGACGTTCACGCTCGAATTGCCGCTGCCGCGCACTCCGCTGGAGCTGGTGGCATTGCCGCCGCGCGAGCTGGTCGTATTCGTGTTCATGCTCGAGCCACCGCCCTGGCTGATGGCCGTCGACGATGTCGACGACTGCGCGCTCGACGTCGAATCGGCGGTTTGTGCCTGTGCACCGATCGTGGTCATCGCGAACATCGCCGCACATGCCACCTTGATCCTGTTGCTGTTCATTTCACTCTCCGGACGAGGTTTGTCCTCCACCCAGGCAACCGTACTAATTCCCCTGAATGCCTTCAGTTTTCGCTGCTTCCCCGAACTGCTTCCAGCCGCTGCCCAGCTGGGACCACGAGCCGGCCGACACGCCCTGCCACTGCTGGGTGTCCGGTCCGCCGATGGCACTGCCCGACGAAAGCGTTTGTTGTTCTGACGGTTTGGTTGTCTGGTCAGGGTTGTTTGACGTCTGCATAGTCGATTGCCCACCATCGGCAGCACGGTCAGCGCCATACGCCGTCAGAGACGCGAGCATCAGAGCGGCGGCAATCAGGTTCTGCTTCATGCCAACTCCTTACGTGACAACAATGCGGAAAAGAGACCAGCGTCGCTGGGAAACTGGTCCCCCCCACACCTGACTAATGACTGCTCCCGGTCGCGCTCGAGTCGCCCTGGCTTCCGCCCGATGCGGACGGCGAACCGGCCGGACCGGTACTCCACACGGTCGACGAGTTATAGTGATTCGAGCCCGCGATCGCGCCCGATCCGCCACTGCCCGTCCATCCCGCGGCTCCCGCGTTGGCATTGCCGTGGTCGTTCGCGCCCGTGGCCGTGTAGTGGTTCGCGCCGAGTACGATCGTGGCGGTCACCCCTCCCGAAAGCGCATTCGCGTTCTCGTTCGTGCTGCCGTTTCCAGCGAACGAGCCTGCGGCACCGATACCGCCGCCTGCCGCGAACGCGCCCCCGTTCGTGCCCGAACCGCTGGCCGTCGAAGTCGAGTTGTGATAAGCGGACGCCGTGCCGGCGGAGCCGCTGGGCGTCACGGTACTTCCTGCATTCGCGCCGGCCGTCGATGTCGAATTGCTGGTATAGCTGCCGGAGCCGACCAGCACCGAACCGGAAACACCCGCCGCAACGGATTGCGTCTGGTTGGTCGTGGACGATCCGGCCGCCAACGCAGCGGACGAAATGACGGTGAGCGCTGTCGCTAAAATGACTTTGGCTTTCATAGCAATTCCTTGCTGTGAGGAAGTTCGACGGTGGCGGAGCCGGGCCCGCCCTCGCGGGACGAAACCCGGCATCCGTACCGCCAGCCAATGACGAACGCTACGCGTCGCGGCTTAGTGGTGATACGTCCAGCCGATCGAGCCGGCGTTCGCACCGCTGCTGCCGCCCGCTTGTGCGCCGCCGAAGCCGAAGCCGCCGACCGTCGACGTTTGAGTGTGGTTCGTGTACGAGATCGAACCGCTGCTGCCGCCGCCGGCCGTTGCGCCGGCTGCGCCGAGTGCCGAGCCCGAATCGGTCGCGGAGAAGTGGCCGAACCCGGCGACCCCTGCCATCGTCTGGCCACCGCTCGACGAGTTGCTGCTCGACACCGTGCCGCTGCCGGCGAACGCTGCACCCGAAACCGCCAGAACTGCTGCTGCAATCAGAAGCTTCTTCATGGTCGACTCCATAACGGCGTGGAGAGAATGAGCATGGAAGATCGCACGCCATCAATCTTCCTGCCTCGAGCAATCCTTAAAAATAAGGATCACTATCTAATAAATAAGCTATTGCTTACTCGTAAATGGCGTTTTTATTTTTGGCCAGACGAAGTCTAGTTTTATGTTTTTAAGTTGTCCAAAATTTCTGAGTAGGTGTTTTCTATTATTTTTATGAACATTAAAATTTACTCAAAACACCATTGATGAATTAACCGGAATGGCGAGCACACCTTTCCGGCTCGCGATTTTCAATACCCCGTCGAAAACCGATGCCGGCACTGGCACCCGTTTCCGGAATTGAAAATCAGCGAATATATTTGCAACCGCAAAATTCAGCGCCCGCGCGACGTGCGCCCTTCATCCGGGCGACGACGGGCCTGCATTGCAGCCAGACGACATGTCTGCTCCCTGAGCTGACGAAGAAAGGCCTTCCGGATAACCCGGCCGACGCGCGTTCGATCTAGTCCGGCCGGCGCCGGCACTGACCCGGCGCGATCGAAACGGCTCTGCACGGTTGAAGAGGAATCGGCGCCACGCTGTTCGGCACGAACGGCATGCCCCATCCGGGAACGCTGAATGAAGTCGAGCGCCGCTGTCGCCGGGTTGCCGCGCGCAGCGACAACCGCTCCAGCACGCGGCGCGCGCGGAGGGCAGGAAATCTGCAAGGCGCAACCGGCGACGCTGGCACTGCGCCGCAAGCCACACCCCGATCGTGCCGACTACCCCTGTGGTCCGCCAGAAACGCGCGGATCAAGCCACTGCTTATAGTGTTCATCGCCGCTTCCCCGACTGGCTCGTGACGAACTGGCCGCCCCCACATCATTGTTGCAACGTGTCGACCGCTCGCCGGTGCGTCTCATGTCGCAAACCGCATGCCACGCGATATTCCACCGAGCATTGCGCGCCGCATGCGACCGCCAGCCCTGACGATTTCGCCCGGAACGGCATTTTTTGTTTCAGGAATGTATCGCGATAACGGGATGCACTTGGCAGCGATCATTGAACACTGCGACGTAATGCCGTGATTTGACGGACGAATCCGGCGTGCCGAGGCGCCCCGGACGCCCCTGCGAACGGTTGTTTCAAACTTGAGAAGCCGCCGTCGACACCTGGCCCACGGTTCGCGCGTTTCCACTGACAAACCGCGTGTTGCGGCATGCCGGCAACCGTCCATCCCCCCCGGCGGGCGGGGATCCCGGCGCTCGATGATCCCCGCCGAACGGCCGCCGATACGACCGGAACACGGGTTCACCCCGAAATACGAAACGAATTTGATTCATCCGTGAAAATACCCACACGATCATCCGGTGAAAAAAGCTTGCCTTCCGGCACGTTGCAGGCGTAATAATTAAAACAAATGTAAACCCGCGATCCCGGCAAAAACGTACGCATCATTTTTTCATTTCCGTTAGATTCACCTTTCACCGCCTGGCCTCGATGAGCAATTCATTGAAGAGACGTTTTCGATCGGTTATCCGCCTAATTCTCATCACTGAAACATGCCGATTAAAAACCGCTTTCACGCCTTCAATGTCTTAAAAGCCTGATTCGACGCGCGTTTCGTCGTATCGAACCGTATCGATCCCGCGATCGCCACGGGCGCTTCCCTGTCCCCACGATTCACGCATGAAACACAAACGCGCGTGCCGAACGGCCATTGCGCGGCCACGCCCGCATCCAGCGGGACTTCGTCATTCATGGCATGCCGATTGCCTGATGTCCGGCTCTCACCGAGCGGCACGCCACGGCATACGACATACAAGCGGCGGCCCCTCGTCAATCAGCGTGTCGGGGAAAAGGCGATGAAGATCACCACCGATCGATCGACGCTTGCGTCGTTCAAGCATCAACGGGGTTGTCAGCGAAACCGGAGCGCCTGTCGCGGCGCTTCGTCGACATCGGTACATGCGGACCGGCGCCCGCCGAAGCGATACCCGTGCAGCGGGATGGAACGGGTGCGCGACGCCGTCGAGTACATCGACGTGTGGTTCCTGGAGATGCTCGACGAAGGAGAAAGCGATGAATGACAGGGTCGCGATCGACACGCGCGCCGGCCGGCGCGTACTGGTGACGGGTGGCGCAGGTTTTCTCGGCAGCTACGTCTGCGAACGGCTCGTCATGGAAGGCGCGTTCGTCACCTGCGTCGACAGCCTGCTGACGGGACGCAAGCTCAACGTCGCCGACCTGAAGGCGTCCGGCCGGTTCGAATTCGTGAAGGGCGACGTGTCGCTCGGCCTGCCGCAGCTGCAGGTGGATGAAATCTGGAATCTCGCGTGCGCGGCCTCCCCGCCCACCTACCAGATCGATCCGGTCCACACGATGATGACGAACGTGCTCGGCATGAACCACTGTCTCGCGCTGGCGCGCCGGACCGGCGCGCGCGTGTTCCAGGCGTCGACCAGCGAGATCTACGGCGACCCCGGCGTCCATCCGCAGATGGAAACCTATCGCGGCAACGTGAACACGATCGGCCCGCGTGCGTGCTACGACGAAGGCAAGCGTGCGGCCGAGGCGCTGTGCTACGACTACTACCGTTCGCACGGCGTCGACGTGCGCGTCGCGCGCATCTTCAATACCTACGGGCCGCGCATGTCGCCGCGCGACGGCCGCGTCGTGTCGAACTTCATCGTCGCCGCGCTCAATGGCGCCGCGCTCGAGATCTACGGCGACGGCCGGCAGACACGCTCGTTCTGCTTCGTCAGCGACCTGATCGACGGCTTCTTCAGCCTGATGGACGCCCCGCGCAACGTCGGCACACCGGTCAACATCGGCAATCCCGGCGAATTCACGATGATCGAACTTGCGGAGCAAGTCCTCGCGATCACGGGCTCGACCTCGGAGATCGTGTTCCGGCCGCTGCCGATCGACGATCCGCACCAGCGCAAGCCCGACATTTCGGTCGCCGCGACGGAGCTCGGCTGGCGGCCGGCGATCGATCTCGACGAAGGCCTGCGCCGCACGGTCGACTATTTCAGCCGCGAACTGTGGCTCGCGCCGGTGCTGCGCGGGACCGGAGCGGTCGCATGAAAGTGCTCGTGACAGGGGGAGCGGGCTATATCGGCAGCCATACGTGCAAGGCGCTCGCGGAAGCGGGACACGAGCCCGTCGCGTACGACAACCTGTCGACCGGTCATCGCGACGCGGTCCGCTGGGGGCCGCTCGTCGCGGCCGACATCCTCGACGGCGATGCGCTGTCGCACGCGCTCGCCGCGCACCGGCCCGACGTCGTGATCCATTTCGCCGCGCTCGCCTACGTCGGCGAATCGGTGCTCGCGCCCGAGCGCTACTACACGGTCAACGTGACGGGCACCTGCACGCTGCTGAGCGCGATGCGCGCAGCCGGCGTGGGCAGGATCGTGATGTCGTCGTCGTGCGCGACGTACGGCATTCCGGAGACGCTGCCGATCTCGGAACGCACGCCGCAGCGGCCGATCAATCCGTACGGCTTCACGAAGTACGCGATGGAGCGGATGGCCGCCGATTTCGAACGCGCGTACGGGCTGAAATGGATCGCGCTGCGCTACTTCAACGCGGCGGGCGCGGACCCCGACGGCGCGATCGGCGAATGCCACGCACCGGAAACGCACGCGCTGCCGCTGGCGATCCGCGCGGCGCTGCGCACCGGCGACGCATTCCGGGTAATGGGCACCGACTACCCGACGCCGGACGGCTCGGCGATTCGCGACTACGTGCACGTGAGCGACCTTGCCGACGCCCACCTGAAGGCAAGCGCCTATCTGTGCGGCGGCGGCCCGAGCGTCGCGCTGAACCTCGGCACCGGAAACGGGACGTCGGTGCTCGCCGCGTTGCGCGCGGTCGAGGCCGTGACCGGCCGCCGCGTGCCGACGGTGCTGGCCGCGCGCCGCCCGGGCGATCCGCCCACGCTGTACGCCGACGCGACGATGGCCGCGCGGGTGCTCGGCTGGCGGCCCCGCTTCACCGCGATCGAGCCGATGGTCGAACACGCTGCGGCGTGGTTTCAGAAGGAGCGGCAACGCGAATCCAGCAGGTAACGACGCAAGCGTCGTCACAAGCCACCCAGGGGAACAACCATGAATGTGCGGATCGCCATCGTCGGTACGGGCTACGTCGGCCTGGTCAGCGGCGCATGCCTTGCCGAGCTCGGGCATGACGTCGTCTGCATCGACAACAATCGCGGCAAGATCGACGCGCTGAACGAAGGCCGCATGCCGATCTACGAACCGGGCCTCGACGCCGTCGTCGCCCGCAACGTCGAACGCGGCACGCTGCGCTTCAGCAGCGACCTCGCCGCCAGCGTGCGCGATCGCGATGCGGTGTTCATCGCGGTCGGCACGCCGACGCTGCCCGGCACCGACCACGCGGATTTGCAATACGTCGAGGCGGCCGCGCGGGAAATCGCGGCGAACCTGACCGGCTTCGCGGTGATCGTCACCAAGTCGACGGTGCCGGTCGGCACCAACCGGATCGTCGCGCAGATCGTCGACTGCTGCGCACCGGACGGCGTCGACGCGGCGATCGCGTCGAATCCGGAATTCCTGCGCGAAGGCTCGGCGATCGACGATTTCATGCATCCCGATCGCATCGTGTTCGGCGCCGAGCATCCGCGTGCGATCGAGATCATGAAGGCGATCTACGCGCCGCTGGAAGCGGCCGGCCATCTCGTGCTCGCGACCGAGATCGAGACGGCCGAACTCGTCAAATACGCGGCGAATGCGTTTCTCGCGGTGAAGATCAGCTACATCAACGAGATCTCCGACCTGTGCGAAGCGGTCGGCGCCGACGTCGAGCTGGTCGCGAACGGGATGGGCCTCGACCGGCGCATCGGCGCGTCGTTCCTGAAAGCCGGCCCCGGCTGGGGCGGCTCGTGCTTCCCGAAGGACACGCGCGCGCTGAAGGCGACGGCCTCCCTGCATGCGGTGCCGCTGCGCATCGTCAGCGCGGCGATCGAATCGAACGCGCTGCGCAAGGAGCAGATCCTCCGGCGCATCGAGAACGCGTGCGGCGGCTCGATCAAGGGCAAGCGCATCGCGGTGCTCGGCCTCACCTTCAAAGGCCAGACCGACGACGTGCGCGAAAGCCCGAGCATCGACGTAATCCAGTTGCTCGTCGGCGCCGGCGCACATATCCGCGCGTACGACCCGGCGCGTCCGCACGAGGCGTCGCGGCTGCTGCCGCAGGTGTTCATGGAAGGCTCCGCGGTCGATGCGGTACGCAGCGCCGATGCCGTCGTCGTGATGACCGAATGGAAGGCGTTCGAGACGCTCGATCTCGCCGACCTCGCGGATCACATGGCCGACCCCGTGATGCTCGACATGCGCAACCTGTTCAGCGAACGGCGGGCCGCCGACAGCGGCTTTCGCCGCTACGAACGCGTGGGCCGCTCGTGCGGCGAGCGCTCGCCGGCAGACCCGGCCGCGGAACCCGCGAACGCGAACGCGGACACCCGGCCGCAGTGCGGCCTGCTTCAGCACTGATGGTCCGACCTTGACGGGAGAGCACCATGAAGAAGCTGGTTGCGTCGCCTGCCGGTGCGCTTGCGCCGGATACCGCCGATACCACGGACGCTCCGGACACCGAAGCAGGTCGCGCCGATGCGCGGCACGCGGCGGTTCCGTTCGTGGTCCCGCTGATGGACAGCGGGACCCGGATCGTGTTCCAGATCCTCGCGCTGGGCTGGTTCGTCGCGCTGGGCATCTTCTGGCGCTGGTGGCTGCGCGACGAGCACTATGTCGATGCGTTCCGCTTCGGCGTCAACTGCTTCGTGCTGTTCTGGACCACCTTCATTCCCGGCTATTTCATCTTCATCATCCGCTCGGCGGTCGTGCCGAACCCCGCGCTGCCCGTGCCGCGCGACTGGCGCGTCGCGATGGTCGTCACCAAGGCGCCGTCCGAGCCGTTCGACATCGTGCGCACGACGCTGCTCGCGATGCTCGACCAGACCTATCCGCACGACACGTGGCTCGCCGATGAAGACCCGTCGCCCGCCACGCTCGACTGGTGCCGCGAGCACGGCGTGTTCGTGTCGACGCGGCGCGGCATCGCCGCGTATCACCGGGCGAGCTGGCCGCGCCGGACCCGCTGCAAGGAAGGCAATCTCGCGTACTTCTACGACCGGGTCGGCTACGACAACTACGATTTCGTGTCGCAGCTCGACGCCGACCACGTGCCGACCCGCACCTATCTCGAGGAAATGCTGCGGCCGTTCGTCGATCCGGACGTCGGCTACGTGTCGGCCCCGAGCATCTGCGACAGCAATGCGGCCGGCAGCTGGAGCGCGCGCGGCCGCGTCAACGTCGAAGGGCCGCTGCACGGCACGATGCAGGCCGGCTACGCGGGCGGCCTCGCGCCGCTGTGCATCGGCTCGCACTACGCGGTGCGCTGCCGCGCGCTGCGCGAGATCGGCGGGCTCGGGCCCGAACTCGCCGAGGATCACTCGACCACGATGATCTTCAACGCGAAGGGCTGGCGCGGCATGCATGCGCTGAACGCGATCGCGAACGGCGAAGGACCGCGCACGTTCGGCGATCTCGCGACGCAGGAATTCCAGTGGTCCAAGAGCGTGATGATCATCATGCTGCGCTACACGCGCCGCTATTTCATGGGCCTGCCGCTGAAGCTGAAGGCGCAGTTCCTGTTCTGCCAGCTGTGGTATCCGCTGTGCGCGCTCGCGATGGCCGGCAGCGTCGTGATTCCGGTCGTCGCGTTGCTGACCGGCCGCGTGTGGGCGCACGTCGACTACCTCACGTACCTCACCTACGCGCTGCCGCTCACCGTGCTGATCCTGTGCGTCGTGACGTGGGCCACGCATTCGACGCAGTCGTGCCGGCCGCTGAATACCAAGCTGTTGTCGTGGGAGGGGCTCACGTTCGTGTTCGCGCGCTGGCCGTGGGTCGTGCTCGGCTGCGTGTCGGCGCTGCTCGACTGCGTGCGCGGCAGGGAATTTCCGTTCAAGGTCACGCCGAAGGGCGGCATGGTCGAGCAGGACGCGCCGCTGCGCGTCGTCGCGCCTTACCTGCTGATCTCGCTGTTCTGCAGCCTGCCGGTGGTCGCGATCGAGAATCCGCGCAACGCGGCCGGCTTCTATCTGTTCTCGACGCTGACGGGCATCCTGTATTTCGTGATCGCCGCCGTCATCGCCGTGCATCACGGCAAGGAGCAAGGACTCGACGCGTCGACGTTCACACAGATGTTCGTCAGCCGCCTGCCCGTGCGCAACGCGCTGTTCATCTTCGCGCTGGCGATGCTGCTGACGGCCATCGGGCTGCGCGCACCGCACGGCTGGCAGGCGATGATGTGGCGCTCGGGCGTGCCCGTCGTCGCGATGGTCGAACCCGCGGCGGGGGAGCCGGTGAAGCAGCCCGCGCTCGGCGCCTACGACCCCGACGACGCGCTCGCGGCCGCGCCGGGCATCGCATTCGATCATGTATTCGTGTCGTGGAACGCGCCCGATATCGACGCGGAAATCGGCAACGCATACCGGGCCGCGCAAGCCCGCAACCGCTCGCTGATGCTGACCGTCGAGCCGTGGGCGGCGGACGGCACGCGACCGGGCACGTTGCTCGCCGATATCGCGCGCGGCCGCTACGACGCGCGGATCGCCGCGACCTGCTCGGCGCTCGCCGCGTTGAAGGGGCCGGTGTTCGTGCGATGGGGCCACGAGATGGAGACGGACACCGGACGCTATCCGTGGGCCGTCGGCGATGCCTCGGCTTACGTCGATGCGTACCGGCGCGTCGTCACCGCGTGCCGCACGATGACCGACCAGATCCGCTTCGTGTGGTCGCCGGCCGGCAACCGCAATCTCGGCGACTATTTCCCGGGGCGCGGCTATGTGGACGAAGTCGGCCTGTCGGTATTCGACTGCCCGCGCTGCGCGATCTGGCCGCCCGGCGGCCGGTTCTCGGCCGCGAGCATCCTGCGCACCAAATACGAACGGGTGGCCGACTACGGCTTGCCGGTGATGGTCGCGGAGCTCGGCGTCGACGGGTCGAATGCGCGCAAGCGCGCGGAACTCGACGAATTCCAGCGCTCGCTGTGGCGCTATCCGTTGTTGAAGGCGGTGGTCTACTTCAACGCGGTCGACACGCCCGGCGCGTGGCCCGCGCACTATGTGCCGGACTGGCGGATCGCGCCGGCGTACCTGCAGACGACGGTCGTCGCGAAATGACGATCGGCGAGCGGCCGGCCGTTAGCCGAGCAGTTCCTTCTTGCGCAGATGCACGACGTCGCGCATCGGCGGCGCGCCGAACAGCCGGCTGTATTCGCGGCTGAACTGCGACGCGCTTTCGTAGCCGACCACGGCCGCCACCGAGCCGACGTCGCCGCCCTGCCGCAGCAACAGCCGCCGCGCCTCGTGCAGCCGCAGCTGCTTCTGGTACTGCAACGGGCTCAGCGTCGTCACGTGCTTGAAATGATGGTGCAGCGACGACACGCTCATGTTGACCGCCTGCGCGAGCGACTCGACGCGCATCGGCTCCGCGAAGTGATCGCGGATCCATTCGATCGCACGCGCGATCCGGTGCGTCTGGCTGCCCGCGATCGCCATGTGCCGCAGCCGCGTGCCCTGCCCGCTGATCATCAGCCGGTACAGCACTTCCTTTTCGATCAGCGGCGCGACGACCGCGATGTCGGCCGGCGTATCGAGCAGCCGCAGCAGCCGCAACGCCGCATCGAGCAGCGGCGGCGTCAGTTCCGCGAGCGCGATCCCCTCGCCCTCCGGGCCCGCGTCGGGCTCGGGCAGCCGCATCTCGGCCGCCAGCTCGACGATGCGCTGCGGGTCGAGCGTCAGCGACAGGCACAGGTACGGCGCATCCGGCGACGCACGCGTCACGCGCGACAGGATCGGCAAGTCGATCGACGTAATCAGGCAATTGTGGGTGTCGTATTCGTAAGCCTGGCCGGCCACGATCACGCGCTTCGCGCCCTGCGCGGCGATCACCAGCGCGGCGCGCGATACGCCGCAGCCGAGATCGACCGGCCGCGTGTGCCGATGCAGCATCAGGCCCGGCACGGCGGTCGAGTGCGAGCCGTCCGCGGGCGCGAAACGGCCGATCAGCGACGCCAGTTCGCGCCGCCCGGATTCGCGCGACGCCACGATATCGGTCATGTCCATGACGCTTCCTCGAATGATTTCCCGTGTCGCGCGAGCATAGCGAAACGGCTCGCGGCGTGCGGGGAATTTGCAGGATTGTTCAATAAATTTGCAGGATTGGGTAGACGCAAAAAACGAAGCCTCGCGCACACTGCCGGCTAACCCGGCGCATGCCGGGTTTTCCCCACGGAGACAACAACATGCCTACCTCGTTTGTCCTGAACGGCAAGAACGTCACGCTCGACGCCGATCCGTCGATGCCCGTCCTCTGGGCGATTCGCGAACACGCGGGACTGACCGGCACGAAATTCGGCTGCGGCATGGCGCAGTGCGGCGCGTGCACGGTGCATCTCGAAGGCCAGGCCGTCCGCTCGTGCGTGCTGCCGCTCGCCGGCATCGCGGGCAAGCACGTCACGACGATCGAAGGCCTGCAGAGCAAGCCCGCGCAGGCCGTGCAGGCCGCGTGGGTCAAGCTGCAGGTGCCGCAATGCGGCTATTGCCAGTCCGGCCAGATCATGTCGGCCACCGCCTTGCTCGAACAGAACCCGAAGCCGACCGACGCGGACATCGACGCCGCGATGAACGGCAACCTCTGCCGCTGTGCGACCTACGCCCGCATCCGGGCCGCGATCCACGACGCGGCCGCGACGCTGGGAGCCTGACCATGACGATCGAACTCGACAACCCCGGTTCGGTGCGTCCGTCGCGCCGCACGTTCCTGAAGGCCGCGGGGGCCGCTGCCGCCGTCAGCCTGACCATCGGCTTCGACTGGGCCGGCCTCGGCCGCCGCGCGCTCGCCGCCACCGCGCCGGCCGGCGATTTCGCGCCGAACGCCTTCCTGCGCATCACGCCGGACGGCGCCGTCACGGTCATCGCGAAGCACGTGGAAATGGGCCAGGGCGCCTATACGGGCATCGCGACGATCGTCGCCGAGGAGCTCGACGCCGACTGGTCGAGCGTGCGCGTCGAAAGCGCGCCGGCCGATGCGAAGCGCTATGCGAACCTCGCGTTCGGCACGATGCAGGGCACGGGCGGCAGCTCGGCCATGGCGAACTCGTGGCAGCAACTGCGCGAGGCCGGCGGCAAGGCGCGCGCGATGCTCGTGTCGGCCGCGGCGGCCCGCTGGAAGGTGCCGGCCGGCGAACTGACCACCGCCAACGGCGTCGTCACGCACACGAAGAGCGGCAAGACGGCCGCGTACGGCACGCTCGTCGCCGATGCGTCGAAGCTGCCCGTGCCCGACAAGGTCACGCTGAAGCAGCCGGCCGATTTCAAGCTGATCGGGCACCGGATTCCGCGTGTCGACGGGTCGTCGAAATCGAACGGTACCGCGCATTTCACGCTGGACACGACGTTCCCCGGCATGCGCGTCGCGCTGCTGCAGCGGCCGCCGCGCTTCGGCGCGACGGTGAAATCGTTCGACGCGACCGCCGCGAAGGCCGTGCCGGGCGTCGTCTCGGTCGTGCAGGTGCCGGGCGGCGTCGCGGTCGTCGCGACGGGCTTCTGGGCCGCGAAACAGGGCCGCGACGCGCTGAAGGTCGAATGGGACGAAACGAAGGCGGAAAAGCGCGGCTCGGACGAGCTCATGCGCGAATACCGGCAACTCGCCGAGAAGCCGGGTGCATCCGCGCGCAAGGACGGCGATGCCGATGCGGCGATCGCCGGCGCCGCGCGCAAGATCAGCGCGACGTATGAATTCCCGTATCTCGCGCATGCGCCGATGGAGCCGCTCGACGCGGTCGTCAAGCTGACGCCGACCAGCTGCGAGATCTGGGCCGGCGACCAGTTCCAGACGGTCGACCAGGGCAACGCGGCCAAAACGGCCGGGCTGAAGCCGGAACAGGTGAAGATCCATACGCTGTATGCGGGCGGCAGCTTCGGCCGGCGTGCGAACGCGTGGTCGGACTACGTCGTCGAGGCCGTGTCGATCGCGAAGGCGCTCGGCGCGGACGGCAAGCCCGTCAAGCTGCAATGGACCCGCGAGGACGACATCCAGGGCGGCTTCTACCGGCCGATGTACTTCCACAAGCTCGACGCGGGCCTGACCGCGGACGGCAAACTGGTGGGCTGGCGCCACCGGATCGTCGGCCAGTCGATCCTCGCCGGCACGCCGTTCGAGGCGTTCATGGTCAAGAACGGCATCGACGCGACGTCGGTCGAGGGCGCGGCGAACCTGCCTTACGCGGTGCCGAACGTGTCGGTCGAGCTCACCACCACCCGGGTCGGCCTGCCCGTGCTGTGGTGGCGCGTGGTCGGCAGCTCGCATACGGCCTACGCGGTCGAGGCGTTCATCGACGAAGCCGCGCACGCGGCCGGCAAGGACCCGTACGCGTTCCGCCGCGACCTGCTCGCGAAGGAGCCGCGCATGCGCGCGGTGCTGGAGCTGGCCGCGCAGAAGGCCGGCTGGGATCCGGCCAAGCCGCTGCCGAAGGGCCGCGGGCGCGGGATCGCGGTGGCCGAGGCGTTCAAGAGCTATGTCGCGCAGGTGGCCGAGGTCTCGGTCGACGCGGACGGCAAGGTGAAGGTCGAGCGCGTGGTGTGCGCGGTCGACTGCGGGATCGCGATCAATCCCGACATCGTCGCCGCGCAAATGGAGGGCGGCATCGGTTTCGGCCTCGGTGCGGCGATGCACAGCGCGATCACGCTGAAGGACGGCCAGGTCGAGCAGCGCAACTTCGACGGCTACCACGTGCTGCGGATGGCCGAGATGCCGAAGGTCGAGGTACATATCGTGCCGTCGGCCGAGGCGCCGACCGGGGTCGGCGAGCCGGGCGTCGCGCCGGTCGGGCCGGCCGTGGCGAACGCGATCTTCGCGGCGACGGGCAAGCGGCACTACGTGCTGCCGTTCGATTCGGCGGATAGCGCGAAGGCTTGATGTGACGGGACGCCGGCTGCGGGGTGAGGGGTGCCCTGTGACCGGCGTTTTTTCGGCTGCCCATGTAGGGTTCGATGTCGGCAAAAATCTTCGCCAACCATTTGATTCAAAAAGAAAACCCGGCAAGCCCGGCAGGGTTCGACGTAGGGTTCGTTACCCATCCGAAGCCTTATCCGGCCGCCCCCGAAATCCGTCCCTCCCCCACGTTACGTCAGACGTAACGCCCGTAACGTCCCCGCCCGATGCTACGTAACAATCCTTCACCATTGCTCCAGCCCTGTCATCACGCGCCCGGCGTTGCGCGTTAAAAATTCTTTTTAAATTCAAGGCTGCTCCGCGGTCCGCGCCGCTCCCGCCCGCCGTTACCCCCTGACAACCGCCCCCTGGCCCGGAAGTTGCAGCACAGGACCCCGCAAACACTCCTTTATGGACATGCGAGGGCCACCATGGATTGCAAATACCTGTACATCGACAACATAAAAATCAACTTCGTGCGCCGCACGATCGAAATCGACAACAAGGTCGTTGACGTCACGCCGCGCGAATTCGACGTCGTCGAATTCCTGCTCGACAACATGAACAAGATCGTGCCGCGGCAGGCAATCCAGGAAGCCGTATGGGGCCGCGAGCTCGGCGTGTCGTCGCGCACGCTCGATACCCATATCTCGCGGATCCGTTCGAAGCTGCAGCTCGAACACGACAAGAACCTGCGAATCATCCCGATCTACGCGGTCGGCTATCGGCTGGTGCTGTTCGGTGCGGCGATGACGCACGTCGAACGCCACGACGCGGCGCCGATGCTGCGCACCGCGCCGCAACCCGCGATGGCCGCCGACTACGCGTAACGCTTCACCCGCGCGCCGCCCGTTCGCGGCACGCCGGTCACGCTTGCCCCACCGCGCTGCGCTGATTCGCAGCCCCTCGCGGCCTGCCAGCCGGATGCGGCCTGCACGCCGCCCGGCCCGCCAGCCAGTCGCGCCCCAACCGCCGCCTCCGGGCGGCGGTTGCTTTCGAGGCCAGCCGTCGCGTCGCCCACTTCGGCGCACTCGGGCGCGCTCCACCGCACTTCGTCGCGCTTCGTAGCGCCCCGCTCCCGCCGCCTCCGCACGATGTGCGCGACTACGGATTCCGGCGCGGCACACGGCCATCGCCGTCCCTACAATCGACGCAGCAGCCGCGCGCCCCCGGCGCCGCCGGCATCAGAACAACCCGTCGAACCAACGCCGAATCCGCCCCGATCCCGCCGTGCCTGCGCTGTTCCTGACGAATGCCGACGCCGGCGACGCCGCGAACCGGGCCATGCCCGCCGCTTCCCCGCCGTCCGCCGCCGTGCCGGCCGCGGTCGCGCTCGACGCGTCGCCCTACCTGCCGCGCCTGTCCGCCGCCGCCGCGCGCGGGCTGTCGCATGCGTACGGCGCGACCGGCGCCGTCCCGGTCACGCTCGGCGAGCACGCGTACGAGGTGCGCTGGCGGGTCGACGCCGAGCCGGCCGCCGATGCGCACGCGTACCGCTTCGTCGTCGGCCCGGCCGCCGGCACGCTGTGGATCGACCCGGTCGCGGAAACCGAATGGCTCGGCGACGCGGCCGACCCCGCGGTCCCGGCCGTGATCCGCGCGGCGCTGCTCGCCGACCTGTGCGCGCCGCTCGCTGCGGTGCTGCAGGCAGCAACCCGGCAGCGCGTGGCGTTGCTGCCGCCCGACGGCGCACCGGCCTGGGATGCAGCGCCGGCCGCGCTGCGGTTCGAGCTGCGACGCGCCGACGCCGCGTGGCGCTGCCACGGCGCGCTGCTGTTCGACGCGCCGGACGCGCTGGCCGTGTTCTTCGCGACCGCGCCAGCCGCGCTCGCCGACGCGCGCGCGGCCTACGCGAGCCTGCCCGTGCCGCTCGTGTTCGAAATCGGCCGCACCGAGCTGACGACGGCCGAGCTGGCCGACGTCGTCGGCGGCGACATCATCGCGATCGAGCGCTGGCAGGCGCACGAGCAGAACCTGCTGTGCGTCGCGCGGCTGCCGGCCGCGCCGGCGTGGGAGATCACCGGACGGCCGTCGGGCAACCGGCTCACAGTCGAACGAATCAGGGAGATGCCTTTGGAACCGACCCGCACCGACTCCGCCCCGCCGACGACGCACGACGCGCCGCCCGGCGACGCGCCACGCTCGCTCGACGGCCTCGCGGTCGACCTGCGCTTCGAGCTGCCGCCCACGTCGATGCCGCTGGGCGAACTGAGCGCGCTGCAGCCGGGCGCCGTGATCGAGCTGCAGCAAGGGATCAACCAGAGCGTGATCCATCTCGTCGCGAACGGGATGCTGATCGGCACCGGCCACCTGATCGCGGTCGGCCAGAAGCTCGGCGTGCGCGTCGTCACGCTGACGCAACCCGCGCCGCGCGAGCGCTGAACGATGGGCAACCTGCCGAATCCGGTCGCGCTGATCGCGGTGATCGCCGCGCTCGGCATCGCGCCGTTCGCGGCGCTGATGGTGACGAGCTACACGAAGCTGGTGGTCGTGCTCGGCCTGCTGCGCTCCGCGCTCGGGATCCAGCAGGTGCCGCCGAACCTCGTGCTGAACGGCATCGCACTGATCCTGTCGCTGTTCATCATGGCGCCCGTCGGAATGTCGATCCGCGATGCGCTGCAGGCGCGCCACTTCGATGCGTCGGGGCAGTTGTCGACCTCGGACATCGGCGCGCTCGCCGATGCCGCGCTGCCGCCGATCAAGGATTTCCTCGTGTCGCATACGCGGCAGCGCGACCGCGAATTCTTCGTGCGCACCGCGACGTCGGTCTGGCCGAAGAACCGCGCGGACGGCATCAAGGACGACGACCTGCTCGTGCTGGTGCCAAGCTTCACGCTCGCCGAGCTGACGAAGGCGTTCCAGATCGGCTTCGTGATCTACATCGTGTTCATCGTCGTCGACCTGCTGGTCGCGAACATCCTGCTGGCGCTCGGGATGCAGATGATCTCGCCGACCACGATCTCGGTGCCGTTCAAGCTGCTGTTGTTCGTCGCGCTCGACGGCTGGTCGCTGCTCGTGCACGGGCTCGTGCTGTCGTACCGCGTGGCGGGGGCGGGATGAACGCGCGCCGCCTGCGCACCGCCGCCGCGTGCCTGTGCGCGCTGGCCCTGCTCGCGCTCGCGTGCCTGCCATCGCGCGTCGTGCAGGCAGCCGGCGGCGCCGGTTTCGCGCAACTGGCGCGCGCCTGCGCGCCGAACGTCGATCCCGCGACGCTCGCCGCGCTCGTGCGTACCGAGTCGGGCTTCAATCCGTATGCGATCGGCGTGGTCGGCGGGCACCTGACGCGCCAGCCCGCGTCGCTCGACGAGGCGCGCGCGACCGCGCGCGAACTGTCGTCGCGCGGCTTCAGCTACAGCGTCGGCCTCGCGCAGGTCAACGAACGCAATTTCGCGAAATACGGGCTCGACGAAGCGACGATGTTCGAGCCGTGCCGCAACCTGCAGGCCGGCGGCGCGATCCTGACCGAGTGCTTCGCGCGCTCGTCGGGCACCGGCCGCGCGACGCAGGCCGCGTTGCGCGCGGCGCTGTCGTGCTACTACAGCGGCAACTTCACGACCGGCTTCTCGAGCGGCTACGTGAGCCGCGTCGTCGCGAGCGCGCAGCGCAATGCGCGCGAAGGCGGCGTCGAACCGATCCCCGTCGTGACCGACACGCCGCCGCCGGAACGCCAGCGGCGCATGGCCGCGGCCGCCACGACGCCGCCCGAACGCGCGCGCCGCCTGCCGTCGCCCGCCGCGTCCGCCGATGCGCCGTCGTGCCATGCGCGCCCGGTGGTGATGATGTGCCGCGGGCTGCCGGCGAACCAGGCGAAGCGGCTGTGCGTGCGGTGTCTCGATCAGTAAGCAGGCCCGTACCCTCGTTCCCGCCGCCTCGCGTCGGCGCCGTTCGTAGCGACGACCCGGCGGCACGCGCGCATCGGCGGCGCGCTACGAAACGCGCTGCGTCACCGCGGCGCATGCCTTTCTACACTCCAAGCTTGACCGTAATGGCATCGTAATGCGCGCCCCGTCGAGCGCGGCGCGACCGGGAGGAGTTTGATGCTGGATATCGACGGCGTCGGCATGGGCGCCAACTGGATGGCGTTCCTCGAGCGCACGCTCGAAGCCGAACGCGCGAAAGCGGCAAGCCAGGCCGCTCAGCAATCGGGCGACCCGTCGAAACAGCAGACCGCCACGCCCCCGCCGCCGCCGATCACGGTGCAGGTCACGCCCGATACGGACCCGTCGAAGCCGACCAATGCCGAAATCGCGTCCGCGACCTCGCTGATCAGGAGCCTCGCCGAACAGTACCGGCCCAAGCCGCCCGACATCACGGTCGACGATCCGCTGACCCAAGCCGCGCAGACCGCGATCCAGGGCGCGCAGACGCAATACGACAACGCGCTGCAGGACGAGCAGGACAAGCAGACCGCGCTGACCCACGCGAAGAACGATCCGTCCACGACGAAGGACGCGCTCGCCAGCGCGCAAACCGCCTACGACAACGCGCACCAGGCCACCGCGAAAGCGGAAAAGGAACTGGACGTCACGACCGACGCCGGCTACATGATCGCGTACGCGCAGCAGGCCGATCATGACAACGAAGCGCTCGATCCGAAACGGGCGGGCTCCGCGCAGGCCGACGCGAACGCGGCGCTCGACCGGCTGAAGGCGGCCGTCCCGGGCATCGACGATCCGGCCAAGGTGTCGCCGCGGGACGACTGGACGCCGCAGCAGAAGCAGGCCTACGACGCGTGGCAGAAGGCGGACGCGAAGCTGTCCGAAGCGAAGGCGCTTCACAACGCCGACATCGCGAATTCGAACCTCGCGTTCGCCCAGTTGCAGTCGTATGGGTCGAACGGCGATTACGCGGATGCGATGGATGCCGGCATCGCGCGTATCAACAAGCAGCTCGCGCCGCTCGATCGCGTGATCGACGTGCCGCCGGCGCTGAAGCCCGACGAGGCCCGGACGCAACTGACGCAGAGCGCCGACGACGCGAACTATGCGAACGCATGCCTGAATGCGGCGACCGACGCGGCGAAGGTCGCCGACATCCAGGGCACGTACAACGCGGTGTCCGGCAAGTACGGGCCGACCGTGATGAGCACGACGGTCGCCGCGCAGCAGGACCTGCTGAACCATGCGCAGGCCAGCGCGCGCGTGAGCGGCGGGTATCTGCAGATGCTGTATGCGAATCGCCAGGTCGACGAACAGCAGAAGAACTACGACGCCACGCAAAAGAGCGCGACGCAATGGCGCCGCGACCATCCCGGCGTCAAGCTGATGGACCCGCGCGCCGATCTCGGCGTCGAAGACGCGGCCACGCAGCTGTGGAAGGCGAAGGATGCCGCGAGCCTCGCGCACGACGGCTATGTCGCCGCGTACGGCAACGCGCTCGCGATCCACTACGACGATATCGCCGCCGGCGTGCAGAATCGGTACGACCACCGGACGATGTGCATCGCGAACGATCCGACGCCGCTCGAGATCAAGGGCCTGAAAACGATCGCGTCCGCGTTGCATCAGGCAGACGAGCGGATGACCGCGTCCGTCAACGAGCGCGCGACGAAGCAGGCGCTCACCGATGCACAGGCGAAGCAGCAGGACCTGAAGATCAAGGTCGACGGGCTGCAGGCCCAGTACGACCAGTGGAACCGCGATCACGGCATCGGGCCGACGCCGAGCGTGTTTTCCGTCGCGACACCGCAGGGGACGCCGAAGAACATCCCGTTGACGGCGCCGGTGCCGTTCGTCGTCAATCAATACGCGAAGCCGCTTGCCGATGCGCTCGCGGAACTCGATCAGGCGAACCGGGACGTCCAGCACGCGCAACTGCGCAGCGAAACGTTCCATCAGCAGGTGCTGTTCAACGAATTCGACGCGCATCTCGACGAGCGGCTGCGCAATCCGAAGACCGAATCCGATCAGAAGGACTACGCGAAGGCGCTGTCCGACTTCTTCGGCGCGCACCGCAGCGAGCTGTCGCAGTCGCTGCTCGACAAGGCCGGCGACGCGACGCGGCGCGGCACGCGGATCGACTTCGGCCTGCTGGACCCCACGGAGCAGCGCAACCTCGTCGGCGTCGCGATCGGCCTGTCGCCGGACCGCGCGACCGGCGACCCGCACGCCGCGCAGTTCAGCGACGGCAAGAAGCTCGAATCGATCGACAAGGTTCGCGACGAACTGCTGAAGGTGGGCGGCGGCAAAGGCACGCGCGTCAACGTGATGCCGATCGTCTATGCGTCGAAGGACGCCGGCCTGGTCACGAGCGCGATCTTCAAGGTCACGAACGAGAACGGCGACACGCACTACGTCGACGATCAGGGCGCGAAATACTCGAGCATCGACAACTTCATCGACGACAACTCGCTGTCGTCGGACGGCACGCTCGACATCGCGACCGGCTACGACGCGAACGGCACCGCGCGGATCGACCCGCACAACACCGCGCACGACGACAGCTGGTGGGAAAGCGTGATGCACACGTTCGGTTCCGGCGACGTGAACCTCGGGATGCTGCTCGGCGGGATCGCGCTCGAAGTCGGCGGCGGCCTGCTCGACGCGACGGTATTCGGCGCGCCGCTCGGCGTCGCGCTCAACGTGGCCGGCACCGGGCTGATCTATACGTCGGCGGCGGCAGCCGTCGCGAACTCCGGCTACGACCTCGCCAATCGCATCCAGCACGATCGCACGATCAGCCCGCTCGATGCGGAAGCGCGCGCCGATTACCTGAACCTGGTGCCGGCCGGCGTCGGCGGCGTCGGCAAGATCGCCACGCTGCTGAACGATTCGAAGGGGCTCGCGACCTTCGTGCGGCGCGCGACGACGGTCACCGGTCTCGGCGGCGCGGCGGAAGCCGGCGTGCAGTTCGTGCACGATGCGGTGACGGGTCATACGGACCGGCTCGCCGGCGATGCGTCGTCGTTCATACTGAATCTCGGCCTCGCGCAAGGTCACCAGAAGCTCAAGGCCGTGACGACCGGCATCGTGCGGCGTACCGGCGGCTTCGGCGGCCGCGACCTGAACAACCAGGCCGTGCAGATCGGCGACCAGACCGTGCGCATCGGCCAGAGCCGCTACACGGCGACGAACACGCTGCGGCTCGGCCGTACGCGCGCGACCATCGACGGCCGCAGCGTGACCGTGGCCGGCGACGGCACGCTGATGGTCGGCAAGCGCGTGCTGACCTACGAAGGCGTGCCGATCCGCGTATTGAGCCGCGCGAATGCGGTGAATACCGGCGCACGCGGCAAGACCGGCACCACCGCGTTCGTCGACCACGAAGGCCGCATCACGATCGCGGAACGCGTCGACGGCTCGTGGCGCACCCTCGAGCGCACGCGCTTCAACCGCTATGGTACCGATGGCCGCATCACGGCCGGCCGGGACGGCAGCCTGACGCTGTCCGACGGCATCGAGCTGCGCGCGCCGAGCCAGGTCGGCACGCCGCGCGGCGCGGGCCCGGCGCCCGCCACGCCGACGGCCGCGCCGCCGCACGACGATGGCGCCCGCACGAACGCGGCACGCGCGACCCCGTCC